>CAIKNO010000330.1 GCA_903828805.1 uncultured Sandaracinus sp.
CCGCCTTCGGCGCTCCCCCCGAAGCGCACCTCGGCCCCGAGGTACGGAGCGGCGAGCACCGGAGGCTTGCCCGGCGGCGGCGAGAACACGAACCACGCGTCGAGGCCGCCGAAGACGACGAGCCAGTCGGTCGCGACCTGCTCCGCGTGGAGGCCCACTTCGGGATACCCCCGCGGCGTGAAACCATCGTCGAGGTCGAAGAAGAAGTTGCCGCGCGCGGAGGCCGAGAGCGCGAAGCCGCGCGGCTGCCGGTAGAGCTGCGCGACCAGCCCGGCATCGACGACGAGCAGGCCGTAGGCGAGCCCGAGCACCGACACGCCGCCATCGACGTCCAGCCAATCAGTAAGGCCGTAACGTCCCTGGACCGCGAGGTTCGGCAGCGGGATCGGGGGTCCCAGGTTGCTGAGCAAGGGGCCTCCGACCCCTGCGCGCACCTCGCCGTGACCTTGCCCGACCGTGCGCGCCAGGTGCCGCCCCGCGCAGCCTGCGCCGAGCAGCGCCATGGCTGCCACGAACCCCATCGACCACCGCAGAGGACGTCCCACCGTCCGGGGCTATCACGGATCGTCCAGCCGCCGCCACCGCGGACGCACGCGACCGCGATGCCGGCCTCGGCGCGCAGGCGGACGCCTCGACCCCCGCCCCTGCGGTGATCGAGGCGACCCGCCGCGCGGCACGGTCAGTATCCGTCGGCCGCCATCGGTGCCGCCTGCAGCTCGTACGCACGGGCACGCATCGCCGCCGGAGACGCGGCCGCACCCGTGGCGGCGCCCTCGGACTCGAGCTCGCGCGCCCTGCGCCGGAGGGCACCCTGCACCTCGGCGTCCTCGAAGTGGTGGCTCGCCGCGGCCCGCGCCACGGTCGCCTGGGCCTGTGCGAGCTCGGCCGTGGCGGTGCGCTGATCGCCCCGCGAGAGCGCGTCGGCCGCCCGGCGCTGGGCCTCGCTCGCCTCGTGCTGGGCGACCATCGCCGCCACCCGCGGCGTCTCCTGCTGCTCCGACGCCGCGAGGGCGCCGGACCTGACCTCCACGCGCAGCGGCGCCTCCTGGGTCCGTGCGACGCCCCCCTCGGGCGCATCGAACACGAGCCGCGCCGTGCCGAGCAGTTGATCGCCCGCGCTCGCCGCAGGCATCCGCACGCGGAAGAGCAGCTCGCGACGCTGACCCGCATCGACCGCCCCGAGCGGCAAGAGCAAGCGGCCCCCGTCGAGGCGTGCGCCCATCGTCGCGCCGGACAGGATGATCACGCCGGGCGCGGGGACGATCTCGATGCGGCCGTTGAGCGCCACCGAACGCTGCAGTCGCATCAGCTCCGTCTCGAGGATCGACGCCATCTGCGACGGCTCGCCGAGGTGGTGCAGCCGGCCCGCGCTCCGCACGACCATCGCGGAGAGCGTGTGCGGATCGTAGTCGTAGCCGACGCCGATGGCGGTGATCTGCGTGCCCCACTCCGTCGCGCGCGACGCGAGGTCCGCGAGGGTGCCCGGGTCCGAGGGACCGACGTTCGCGTGTCCATCGGAGATGAGGAAGATGCGCCGCACCGGATGCGTGGGCGGAGCCTGCGAGATCCGCGATACGCCCACCGACATGCCGTCGAAGAGGTTCGTGCCGCCGCCCGCGACCAGCGAACCGACCCGCGCCATCAGCGCCCCGCGGGTCGCGGAGTTCACCAGCGTCGGGGGGGCCACCTCCGCGACCTGGTTCGAGAACCCGTAGATGGAGACGATGTCCCCGTCCGAGAGGGACTCGAGCAGGCTCGAGGCCGCCAGCTGCGCGTTCCGGATCTTCTCACCCGCCATGGAGCCGGACGTGTCGATCACCATCGAGACCGCCATGGGCGCGCGCGCGCGGCTCGGCGGCACGACGTTCGGCGCGTCGACCCACACCCCGACCCACGCGTCGGAGCCGTCCCCGACCACGATCCGGCCCCGGAGCGGGGCGCCCCCGATCCAGGAGCCGCCCCCTGGCGACTGGGCCTGCACGGTGCCCGCGAGCGCGAGCGACAACCCCAACACGAGCGCCGTCCATCGATGCATGAGAGGACCTCCGCTCGCCTTCGACGGCTGGCCCTCCCGGACGATCTAACCGACCCTCGACTTCGTCTCCCACCTCGAGATCGACGCGGAGATCGCGGACCCTTCGGCCCCGCTCGATCAGCCGGGCTGCAGTTCAGGACGGGCCCGGAGGTTCTCCGCCACGCGCGCCGCGGCCCCCGCGTCCAGCCCGAGCAGCGCCGAGGCGACGAGGATGACGTCCTCGTTCGAAGCCTCGACGGCCCCGACCACGACGCCCTCGCGCTTGGCGAGCGCGTTCGCCAGGAACACGCACCTCGCCACCGGATCGGCCGCCACGAGATCTTCGCCCCCCTCGATCGCGTCGCGCACCACGCCGTGCAGATCCCACTTGCGGGCCACCTCGACACCGAGCTTCCGGTGGGTTCGGGCGACGACGGCGATGAAGAGATCGGAGCCGACGAACTTCCCGTTGCTCAACGCGGCGGCCCGCTCGGCATCGAGCAAGTAGCTCGCGGCGATCGGCTTGCCGACGTCGTGCAGAAGGCCCGCAGTGTACGCGAGGTCGGAGTCCACGCCGACCATGGCGGCGAGGTCGCGCGAGACGAGCGCCACCGCCAGCGAGTGCTCCCAGAGACCGGTGAGGACCTTTTGGAGCGCGGGGTCGCGCGCGTTGAAGAGCCGCTTGGAGGCCGCCTCGAAGATGACGGAACGGGCACGCTCCATGCCCGAGCGCACGAGCGCGTGCTCGACCGAGCGAACATCCACGCGGCTGCCGAGCGCCCCGGAACGAAGCACCGACACCGACAGTGCGCTGTCGCGCTCGATCGCCGACGCGACGTTGCGGAACGACACCTCCGGCTTCCGCAGCAAGCGCAACGCCTGCTCCGCGGCCGCGGGCAGGGGCGGCAACGCGATGGTCCCGGAGCGAATCCGCGCGAGCAAGATCTGCTCGAGAGAATCCGCCAGGCGATCGCTCACGGAGCGCTCCTCGCCTCGTCGAGCGTGTTGTGGACGACGACGTCGGCCGTGTCCTGGAAGCTGCGCATGATGGCCTTCAGCTCGGGCGTGCCGACGACGTGCAACGCCAGCCCGCGCTTGCGCGCGGCTTCGGTCAAAGCGAGCACGAAGCGCGTGGCGCGCTTGGGATCGGCGGGCAGCGCCAGCAAATCGGCGACGATCCGATCGAAGCACGCCTCGGCCATGCTCCGCGTGATCGCGTCGAACATCGACTGCGCGCGGCGAAGGCTCCGGTCCCGACGCTCCTCGTCGTCGCCGCACGGCATCAGGCGGAGCACCTCGTTGTCGACGACGATCGCGTCCTGGCGCTCGAGGTAACGGAACAGCAAGGTCTCGAGCGCCCCCGGGTCGAAGGGCTTGGTCAGCGTGGAGATGACCTTCGGCGAGCGCAGCAGGGAGTGCTCGGACTCACCCCGCACCGCGAGCGCGATGAACACGGCCTGCGGCTGGATCGCCGCGAGCTGCGCCACGATCGAGAGGGAGTCGGCCCCTGGGATCTCCGTGTCGACCACGATGAGTCGGTAGTTCGAGACCCGCGCGAGCGCGAGCGCCGCCGTGGGATCGGTGCTGGCGTCGACCTCGACGCGCTCGCCCGCGAGCGCGCGGAAGCGCACGTGGACGTTCGGGTGATCGTCGATGAGGAGGACGTCCTTGAAGCCGGAGGGAGGCGCCATGGACGGCATGGTAGGCGCAGCCGTCGGCGATTGCGAGAGTACGCTGGGAAGCGGTGCCGCCTCGACCCCGGCGAAGGGCTTTCTCGCGACGCCCAGCGCATCCTCGACGGGCGGCAACTGCATCGGGGGCAGCGACCCGCTGGATGCACCGAACGATGCGGGAGGCATCGCCGTCGGAGGATACGAGACCGAGACCGCCGCGGGGGCCGAGGGAGGCATCGAGAAGCCCGCGGGGGGCACGCTCATCGAGGGCAGCGAGAACGCCGATCCGCCCGGCGGCATCGACGAACCGAGCGGGCCCGGAGCCATGCTCGGCATGGCCCGGGCAGGCGCTGGATAAGGGCCGGGCCGCACCCCGACCACGGTCTTGGCGATCCGGTCGTCGAGGCCGTTGAGCATCACGGGCTTGAAGAGCAGTTCGCGCGCACCACCGCGCAGCAACGCCGCGATGTGGGCGGTCCGCGTGTCGCGGCTGATCGCGAAGACGGGCATCGTGATGCCTCGCCGCCGGAGCTCCTGCATCAAGCTGGGCTCGCCGACGTACGCCAGCTCGTCCTCGAAGAACCCGACGTCGAACGCGCCGCCCTCGAGCCGCGCGAGCGCCTCGGACGGGTCCGAGGCCCGGACGACCTCGAGGCCGAGCGCGCGGATCGCCTGCTCGAGCGTCTCGAGGGTCCCCGGATCCCGCTCCATCACCAGCGCACTGCCCATCGCCTCACCCGTCCTTCGGTTCGTCCGTCGTCCCGGTTGATCGCACGTCTCAGATCCCCAGCGCCATCGCGGACCTCGCGGACGTCCGGGCCTGCGTCAGCAACGCCTTCGGATCCCCCCCCTCGATCTCCGCGATGACCCGTTCGAACTGCGCCTCGTCGAAGCCCGTCGCGAGCGCCGCGTGCGCGGCCACCTGCGCCGCCCGGACGCGCCGGGCGCCCTCGTCCCGTCCTGGACGCGGCGCAGGATGCCGGGCGACCGCGGCCTCGATCTCCCGGCCGAGGCCCCATCGACCCACCATGAGCGTCGCGACCGACGTCTGGTAGCGGAACGCGATGTCGGCGACCAGCGCGGCCGATGGCGCGGCGCGCGACGGTCGCACCACCGCGAGCCGCAGGATCTGCAGCCGGCCGACCTCGTGGAGCAACGCCGCGAGGTAATGGCTCGCGGCATCCTGCGACGCGCCGACGCGGCTCGAGGCGATCTCGCCGGCGAGGACGGCGGCCCGCCGGGCCGTTCGGGCCTCACCCTCATGCCCCGGGACCTTGAAGATCGGCGCCTGCAAGAACACCGACACGGCGACCCTCAGCAGATGGTCGAGGCCGAGCCGAGCGACCGCGCGGTCGAGGTCCCGCGGCGTGCGCCCCTGCGCGGAGGTGCTCGCCACCTGCATCACGCGGCGGGCGAGGTCCGGGTCGCTGCGCACGACGTCGACGACGTCCCGCAGGTCCGGGTCCCCCTTGCGGACGAGCTGGTCGAGACGCCGCGCCGCATCGGGAAACATGGGCAGATCGAGCGCGCGGGTGCAGGACGCGACGAGCCGCTCGAGGAACTCCCGGTCGCCCGCATCCCGCACCTGCTTGTGCTCCGCGGCGAGCGCCTTCGGGAGCCGGGACGCGACCTCCGCGGCGTCGTCCCCGAGGGCGCAGTCATGCCGCTCCCAAGGCGTCCCGCGGCCTGCTGCGATCGCCACGTTCGACGGCCTTCGAGCCGCCGCCGCCGCGCTCGCCGACGACGCTTCCGTCGCCGCCGAGGCCGTCGTGTCCGCAGCCCCGAAGAGCCTGCGGACCCAGGCCACCAGCGCCGCCCAGGACGACCACGGCGCCGCGCTCCCCGCCCGAAGGGTGCCCGACGACGAGGCCCGCCCTCGCATGTCCCCGACCCCGCCATCGGGCTGCATCGCGGCGAGCGACACCCGCGAGGGGTCCGACGGCTCCGAGCCCAACGAGGATCGCGACGGGAGCGGCGCGTCGTGCAGATCCGGAGGAGGCGCGAGGATGCTGCCGCTCGAGGTCGTCGGATCGAAGGCCTTGAGCAACCCCCTGGACTGCGCCCGCCGGAGCAACTCGCCAACCTCGGCCGCCGACACTCCGAGCGCGAGCGCCGCCGCGATGAGCGTGCTCGCCCCATCGACCACGGACGCGAGCGCCACGAGCCCGGCGTCCTCCTCCGGGACCACGAACGGCTCGAACACCGTGTCGAGCGGCGGCAGTCCCCACAGGGCCGTGACCCACTCGTCGAGGGTGCGCAGCGCGTCGAGCAGGGTGCCCGTCAACGGCGCAGTCCGCTCGGCGTCCACATCGCACGCGGCGAATTCGAACGCGAGCTTCCGCTCGGCCATCACGCACACGAGCGATTCGAGCAGACGCGCGTGGTCCTCGGCGGCGAGCTCCCCATCCTTCCAGAAGAGCGTGTAAGGGCCCGTCTGCCCCTGCAGCGTGAGCGCGCCCGTGCGCCGCGTCTGCTCGAGCATCTGCAAGAGCCCCGCGAGCGTGGCGCCCTCGATGCGACCGGTCAGCTCGGGGGCGCTTCGGAGAGAGCTGGAGTCCACAGAGCTGGGCAGAAGGGGATGTCCTCGTCTCGCGTCGGCCGATGAACCGGCCGAGGAAATGGCTTTCGAATTCGCAAGAACGCCGAAGTCCCCTTCAGAGTGCGCCCTCCCCTCGGGTCGGCGCAAGGTCCTTGGAGGGACCGCGCTCGAGCACGAGAAGCAAGCCTCCGAGCAGGGCTGGCACCTGACCGGTGACGTACCCCGTGAGCGCGACGAGCACCGCCTCGGAGGTCGACACCCCGGCCCCCGACAGCAGCGCCACCGCGACGCCCTCGCGCACGCCGATCCCGCCGATCGAGACCGGCAGCAGCACGGCGACCACGGTCGCATTGCCCACCGAGAGCAACGTGCCCCAAGACACATCCACCGCGAGCGCGGCACCGGCCGCCGCAAACGTCGCCGAGAGCGCGAGGTGCGACGCCACCCCGAGGCCGAGCGCCACCATCGAGCGCGACCACCCCAGCGGATGGCGAGCGAGCGCATCGGCGGCGCGGCCGGCAGGTCCGTGCAGCGGTCCCGGCGCGCGCGCGGCGAGGGCCTTCAGCACCGCGGGCGCGTGCAGCAAGGCGATCCCCGACGCGGCGACGGCCGCCACGCCGAACGTCACCGGCAACACCATCGGGCCCAGTCCGTCGAGCGCACCGAGCGGCGCCAGCGCGGCACACACCACCGCCATGCCCACGAGACCGAACAGCTTCTCGACCACCATCACGGACGCGCTGCCCGCGGCATCACCGGTTCGCCGCGCGACCTCGATGGCGCGGAAGCCATCCAGACCCGCCGTGGACGGGGTGAAGGCCCCGACGAACCGTCCGATCAAGAACGAGCGCACGAGCCACGGCAGGGGCTGAGCGAGGCCGCGGGCCTGCAACAGCACGCGCCACCTCAGCACCCCCGCGAGCACGGCGGTCAGGTGCAGCCCGACGGCCGCGACGACCGGCCCCGGCGCGACCGACGACGCCCGCGCGACGAGCACAGGCATCCCCTCCCGCGACGCGACCCCCGACACGAGCCACGCGAGCAGCCCGATCGACACGGCGGCCTTCACGGCCAGGAGCCATCGCCCGCGACGCACCGACTCTCGCTACCCGCAGGCCCCCACGGGGTCAAGTTCCCGGGGCCGCCCCGTCCTGCACGAAGCGCACGGCATCGGCGACGTCGTCCTTCGATCCGATGAAGAGCGGCACGCGCTGATGCAGGCCGCCCGGCACGACCTCGAGCACCCGCCCCGCCCCCGTCGACGCCGCGCCTCCGGCGGCTTCGGCGAGGAACGCCATGGGCGCGCACTCGTAGAGCAGGCGAAGCTTTCCGTCCGGGGACTTGCGGTCCCCCGGGTAGGCGAAGACGCCGCCGCGCAGCAGCGTCCGGTGGAAGTCCGCCACGAGCGTGCCCACGTAGCGGAGCCCGTACGGCTTGCCGCCCGGTGCCCGCTCGCTCTTCAGCGTGTCGATCCACGCCGTGACGCCCGGCGTCCAGTGCATCCGGTTTCCCTCGTTGATCGAGTACGTCGCGCCCCGCGCCGGGATGCGGATGTTCTCGTGAGAGAGGAAGAACTCGCCGACGAGGGGGTCCAGCGTGAACCCGTGCACGCCATCGCCGGTCGAGTACACGAGCATCGTGCTCGAGCCGTAGATGATGTAGCCCGCGGCGACCTGCTCCGTGCCCGCCTGCAGGCAGTCGGCCTCGGTGCCCGGGCCCGCAGCGGTGACCCTCCGATGGATGGAGAAGATGGTGCCGATCGACACGTTGACGTCGATGTTCGAGCTCCCGTCGAGCGGGTCGAACATCAGCACGTACTTGCCCTTCGGATAGGCCGGCGGGACGGGGATGATCTCGTCGTTCTCCTCGCTCGCCATGACGCAGACGTGACCGCCCGCCTCGACGCAGCGGACGAGCACGTTGTTCGCCAGCGTGTCGAGCTTCTGGACCGTCTCGCCTTGCACGTTCACGACGCCCGTCGCGCCCAGGACGTCCGCGAGCCCCGCCTTCGCGACGCGGCTGGCGATCACCCTGCCCGCCAGCGCGATCGACTGGAACAGACCGGTGAAGTCACCGCTCGCACCCGGGATGTGCCGCTGGCGCTCGAGGATGTGGCGATCGAGGGTCCAGCCGAGCTCGTCCGGCGCGCCCGGCGCGATCGAGGAAGGGTTCGAGGAGATCATGGTGAATGGCGCTCCAGCGCGGGGTTCTCGATCGAAGGGGGGCGGTCACCCCACGGGGTGCCGAGCGCACGCGGCGCGGATTGGAGACTATCGAAGTGAGGCCGGGGGGCAAGTCCGGTCAAGGTCCGACGCTCAGCCCGTCGAGGAGCCCCCCGAGCGCGGCGAAACCCGCGACGTCCGACGCGCCGTCGACGTCCGTGCGCGCGAGGGTCGGCCCGAGATCGAAGAGCAAGGACAACGACGCCGTCCGGTGCGTGCCGTCGAACACGACCCCCGGGGTGTCCGAGGACCGCCACGGCAACACCCGCACGCGCTCCGCCTCGGAGCGCAGCCTCCGCACCGCGCCGTCGGGCATCGTCCAGGCGAGCTGCATCGTGGGGGTCCCGTCCACGGGCGCGAGGCGCACCCGCACGTCGCAGTAGCGGCCCGGTACCACGGGCACCGCATCGACCTCGACCCGGTCGGAAGGGGCCACGAGGTCGACGACGAACGGGCTGCTCGTGGGCTCTCCGCCGTGGGCCGACGCGCGGCCTGGGCCGAGCCCATCCGGCCACGCGAATCGGGCCGACGCGCACCGCACCAGCGAGACCTCGGCCACCGAGATCCGGGCCTCGAGGAGGGTCACCGACACGCCCGAATCGGTCGTCGTCCGTGCCTCGCCCGCCCTGCGCCAGGCCACGAACGCCGCGAGCCCGTCGACCCGCCACGCGCAGTGCGCGAGCAGCAAGAGCGACAGCGTCAGGACGGCGAGGGGGCCCCGGGGCCGTCCGCGCCGGCGGCGCTCACCACGCATCGAACGCGACCCCGCACTCCACGACCGGACCGTCGGAGCGGAACGGCCCCGCGGCCTGGGCGAAGGGCACACGCACCGTCGACCAGATCATCCAGTCGGCCGCCGGGGTGAACATCAGCGTGGGCGAGACGAAGACGACCGCGGCCACATCGGGCGGGTTCTTCCGATCGCTCCCTCGCTCCGAGGACCCCGGCGCGGACGGAGCATCCAGCCGTGCGTCGAGCCCCAATCCCAGCGCGAGCATGGTCGATGGCTGCCATTGACCCTGCCACGAGCCGCGGACGCTCGGCCCGTTCCGGAAGCCACCGAGTCCCTCGGTGGGCACGGCGAGGGTCGCGCCGGTGTGCATCGAGAGGGCCCCCTGAACCCAGCTCCACCCCACCCCGAGCAGCGGATCGAACGAGCCGGTGCCCGTTTGCGCGTCGAGCGGAAGCAGCACGCCGCGGGCATCGACGGCGGGGGTGGGCGTCGGGAACTGAAGACCCACCTGAGCCGTCACGCGGTGCGCCGGTGCGAAGGCGCGGTCCTGGAACAGCGTGAAGCGCGCACGGACGTCCGGATCGCCCAGCCCGAGCGTCACGTCGCGCGCGAGCGTCGGCGTCTCGGTCTCCCGCCACACGAACGGAATGGCCGCCGAGAAGGCGAGTCCATCGACCGGCGCCGCCGACACCGCGAGCGTCGCGCGCTGGTCGTTCACGTGCGTCCCGTCCTCCGACACCGAGAGGTGCTGCAGCGTCAGCGACCACCGGAGCGCCCCCGCGACCGAGGGCTCGGTGCCCACCCGCATCAACGTCGGGTCGCCGGTCCCGCAGGTCGCGCAGGCCCGGGCCCGCGGGGCGGGCCACAGCACCGCGGAACAGAGCAGGAGCGAGACGAGAAATGCAGCGCGCACGGGCCGCAGCCTTGGTCCTTCGCCCACCCCAGCGCCACGGACAGATTGCCGCACCCCCCGGAGCGAGCCCACGTCCGCTCACGCCATTCCATTTCTGCAATGCAGAGTTGCAATGCAGGAACGCGGTGCAGCCCCGATCCCCTCCCCGAATGGTGATTTTCGAGGGGAACAGGCCATTCTTCACCTGGCACGACCTTGGCTATAGAGCGACGTCGAAGCGGCTCGCGTAGGCGATCCCCCCCCAAAGCCCGCGGGCCGCTTTTTTAATCTCCCATCGGTTTGCTCCGATGTTGCATCCTCCACCCGGAACGACCTCGGTCGTTCCGGGTCGGCTGCGCTCCCTTCCCTCCTGCGAGGGGCGGGCGAGGCGACCGCCCAGGGCGCAGCGGCATCAGGAGAGGCACATGGAAGACACCGAGTGGGCCGCGCTGACCGCGCATCTTGGCGAGATCGAGATCCTCGAGGGGATCATGGGCGTGCTCGGCTGGGACGAGCAGACCTTCATGCCGCGCAAGGCCGCCGGCCTGCGGGGAACCCAGCAAGCATTGCTGTCGAGGCTCTCGCACGAGCGCCTCGTGGATCCTCGGGTCGGCGCCTGGCTCGCGGCGCTCGAAGCGCACCCGGACCGCGACGTCGTGCAGAACGCGTGCGCCCGCAACCTCGGGCGCACCTACCGCCGGGAGCGCGGCGTGTCGTCGGACCTCGTCGATCGCCTCGCCCGCGCACGCAGCGACGGGTTCCAGGCGTGGATCGAGGCGAAGAAGACCTCGAACTTCGAGGTGTTCGCCCCGGTGCTCCAGCGCCTGGTGGACCTCAGCCGCGAGCGCGCGGCCGCCATCGACCCTTCGCGTCATCCCTACGAGGTGCTGCTCGAGCAGTTCGACCCCGGCACCTCGGTCGAGAGTCTGCGCTCGATGTTCGCGCGGTTGCGGGCCGGCCTGGTGCCGCTGATCGAAGCCATCGCCGCGGCCCCCGCCCAGACGCCCCTCGCAGGCCCGTGGGAACTCGAGCGCCAGTGGGCCCTCAACCGAGAGGTCGCCGCCGGGCTCGGCTACGATTTCGAAGGCGGTCGGCTCGACGCCTCCGAGCACCCGTTCTCGACCGGTCACGGCGAGGGCGACGCACGGATCACCGCCCACCTCACGCCCGACGATCTGCTGTCGGGCCTCGGCGGCACCATCCACGAGACGGGGCATGCGCTCTACGAGCAAGGCATTCCGCGCTCGCTGCTCGGCACGACCGTCGGCGAGGCGGCGAGCTTCGGCCTGCACGAGTCGCAGAGCCGGTTCTGGGAGAACTACATCGGCCGGAGCCGGCCCTTCGCGGGATGGCTCGCGGACCGGATCCACACGCACTTCCCGTCGTCCCGCCTCGACGCCGACACGTTGTTCCGCGCCCTGAACCGCGTCGAGCGCGGACTCATCCGCGTGAAGGCCGACGAGGTCACGTACAACCTGCACGTGATCGTCCGCTTCGAGCTCGAGCTCGCGCTCTTCGAGGGCCGACTCGCGGTGAAGGATCTGCCCGCGGCGTGGAATGAGAAGTACCGCACGTACCTCGGGGTCACCCCGCCCGACGACGCGCGCGGCGTGCTGCAGGACGTGCACTGGTCGGGCGCCGCCTTCGGATACTTCCCCAGCTACACGCTCGGGAACCTCTACGCGGCGAGCTTCGGCGCGACCCTCGAGGCCGCGCTTCCGACCTTGTGGGACGACGTCGGCCGGGGCCACTTCGGCGACATCCTCGCGTGGCTGCGTACGCACGTGCACGGGGTCGGTCATCGCTTCGAGGCCCCGGAGATCGTGAAGAACGCCGTCGGCGGTCGCGACCACGTCGAGGACCTGCTCGCGTACCTGTGGCGCCGTCAGGGCGCGGTGTACGGGGTCGTCCGTCCGTCCGGCGTCTGAGGGACCTCGCAGCGCCGTGGGGCGTCCCTCACTCGAGGGTCACGTCCAGCCGGCACGCGCTCGTTCCGAGGTGCCCGTCCCGCACGACGAGCCAGAGACTCGCAGGCCCTGGCTCCTCGGGCGTGGTCCATCGCGTGCCCCGCTCGGGCCGGGCCGTGATGGCCTCGCCGAGGCGACCACCGGTCGCGAACCACGCGTAGTACGCGCCTTCTTCGCCCTGCGTGAGTCCCCCGGTGTAGTCGAACACGGGGAACGTCTCGAGCCACGGCTCGCGCGCCATGGCGCTGTCGCCGTCGCCGAAGCCGCTTCCATCCGGCAGCAAGGGCTCGAGCGGCACCTCCGCGCCGGCGCGCAGCCGCGGCGTCCGACCATCGGCCGCGCGGCACGTGAAGCGCCCGTCGGGCACGATCTCGAGCGCATCGTCGAGCCGGAAGCGCGGCGGCGGCGGGTTCGTCGTGGGCGAGGCGCGCCCCGTGAGAGCCACCCTCTTGTACGCGGACACGCGCACCCGGCCCGTCGCGTCGAGGACCTCGAGCTCGACCTCGAAGGCGACGCCGACCGTCGACAGCACGAGGTCGAGCAGCGCCGCCCGCGCGCCGAGGAGCGGCGCGAACGACGCGAGCGCGTCGAAGAGCGCTCGGGTCCGCGCTCCTTCGACGACGAACGAGACACCTTCGGCGAGCGTCGCCTCCTGACACTCGGGCCGGCCGGGCACCTCGACGGGCAAGCCCGTGTCGCGCAGGACGCTCGCTGCATCGAGGCATGCGCGCCACCGCAGCGCGAGCGGTCGAGGGGCCTCGGCAGGCACCGAGATCATCGCGTCGACCGCGATGTCCGTCCCGGGGGCCGACTCCGGCGGCTCGGCCACGACCGCCAGCACGCGGGGCGTCTTCACGATCTCCGAGGGGTCGAGCGAGCCCGTGCATCCGACCAGCGCCAGCACGACGGAGAGCCCCCACCCCGCCTCGGACCCTCGCCGGGCCCTGCGGAACGGGGCGCTCACTCGAACACCGCCCGCACCCCGAGCGTCCCGAGGATGGGGATCCCCGGCACCGGCATGCTTCGCTCGAAGTCGTACTGGTAGATGACACCCTCCGCGTTCTGCGCGTAGTACGCGTTGAGCACCTCGAGGAAGACCGTGCCGCGCACGGGGCCGGCATCGAAGTCGCGGTCGAGACGCACGTCGAGCTGATGGTAGGTCGGAAGCCGCGCGAACGCGCCGGTCGTCACCGCGTCGTAGTCGTTCGCGTCGGCGTCGTAGATTCCCCCCTGGATGTCCGCGGTGGGGCGGCCGGTCGCGAGCGAGAAGCGCCCCCCGATCCTCCATCCGTCGAGCTGGTAGCTCGCCACGAGGTTCAGGACGTGCGTCTGGTCGAACGAGAACGGACGCCACGTCCCGTCGGTCGCGAGCCGCTCGCTCCGCGAGAGCGTGTACGAAGCCCACGCGTAGAAGCCCTCGTCGACCGGCCGTCGGATGAGGACCTCGAGACCGTAGGCGCGGCCCTCCTGATCGGCCCGGAAGAACTCCCGTCGCAGTTCCCCCGAGGGGCCCACGACCGCCGACTGGGCGAAGCGCGCGATGTCCCACATCTGCGAGTAGAAGCCGTTCACCTCGACGCCCACGTCGAGCGGAAGATCGACCTCGACGCCGCCGGATGTCTGCCACGCGCGCTGCGGTCCAAGCCGCGGATTGCCGCCCGTCGAGATCGTCTGCACCGCCGCCGGGGCCTGCGTGAAGAGCCCCGTGCCCGCCTTCAACCGGAGCTCCCGGAAGACCTCCCACCGGGCGACGACGCGCGGGTCGGGCGCGATCTCGGTCAGCGCGCCGTATCGCAGGACGTCCATCCGCAACCCCGCGCTGAGCTCGACAGGCGCGAATCGAAGGACGCCCTCGAGGTAGGCCCCCGGCGTGCCGCGCGCGGCCGACGAGCGCAGCGTGACGAAGCGGGGATCGAAGACGGGACGCGGATACTCTCCGAGGCCCGAGGGAAGCGGCGCCGTCACGTCGATGTGCGTGACGACGCCGGCGAGGTCGAGCCCGGTGTTCACCGCGAGCCACGGCGCCGGCGCGAGGGCCACGTCGAGGCGCAGGCCCGTGGTCAACGTCTCGAGGCCGAAGCGCTGGCTCGGCTCGCCGACGCTCCGGCTCCCGAAGAACTGACCGTCGCGCCCGACCGTCCCGGCGAGCGTGACGCTCGTGCCCTCGGCGACGCGCCACACGAGGCGCGCGATGGCGCGCTGGAAGTTGATCGCGATCGACGTGTTGACGCCCGACGAGGTCGCACCGCCCCCGATCGCGCCGGACTGGTCGAGTGTGTCGTCGGAGGCGAGCAGGAAGATCGAGCCCGAGAGGTGCGCGTCGAATCGGTACTCCGCCCGGAGCTGGGCGTCGGTGTACTGGAGCGTCAGCCCCGGCACGAAGAGCGGGACGAGCAGCTCGTAGTAGCTGCGGCGGAACGCGAACGCGACGTTGCCGCGGCCGTGATCGAAGGGCAGCACGATCATCGCCGAGGCGCGCAGCAGATCGAGCGAGAGCTCCACCTGAGGCGCCCGGGCCTCGGGGGCGTGGGTGTCGAGGGCGACGAGCCCGCCCGTGTAGCGTCCGTAGGACACCGGATCATTCCCGGGATAGAAGCGCATGCGCTCGACGAAGCGCGACGAGATGACCGCCGGACCGAACCCGAAGTGATAGAGGATCGGGATCGGAAACCCGTCGACCAGGAACCCGGTGTTGTTGAACGCCGAGCCGCGGACCACGAAGAAGCCGATCCCGAAGGGTGAGCGCGCGACCCCCGGCAGGGCCGCCACCGCGCGGAGCGGCTCGCCGAACGTGCCCGGGACCGTCGTGAGCTCGGCGCCCCGCAGCGTGATCCGGCTCGTCGCGTCGGGCTCGGGCCGCTCCACGACCGCCCGCGCGCCGAACGCCGCCGGCTCCTCGGGCGCGCCCTCGGCAGCGACCTCCTCCGTGCCTGCGACCCCCTCACCCGGCCGCGCGGCCGTCTCGTCGCCCCCGGCGGCCGGCGCCCCGGGCGTGTCCTCGCGGGGAGGCGGCGCCGCCGTCGTCGCGTCCTCCGCGGCCGGCTCGACGGGCGTCGCGGCGACGCGGTAACGAAACCGGATCCGCGCCGGGATCGGCACGCCCGCCCGCGTCGCGGGCTCGAAGCGCATCGCGCGCGCGGCCGAGAGCACGAGCGCGTCGACGTCGGGGCGGACGCTGACCGCGAGCGTCGCCTCGGTCACGGAGCCATCGGCCGCGACCCCGAGGAGCAGGTCCACCGCGGTGTCCTCGAGGAGCGCCGGCGCCCCCTCGGGGAGCACCACCTCGGGGGCCTCGAGCAGGCGCGGAGGGATCGCCGCCACGCGCACAGGGGGCGGAGCCGGCGCCTCCTGCGCCTGCGCCTGCGTCCAGGCCGGCATCGCGAGCGCGACGAGGCCCAGGAGGCAGGCCGCGACGCGCGGGGGCGCCCTGCGGAGGCCGCGGGCACGGTCGAGGACGGGGCCCTTCACGGCGCGACGTTCGACCAGGACGCGTCCCCATCGAGCATCGCGCCGAGCCAGGCCGAGAGCGTCGTGCCCCCGGAGGTCACGCGCCCGAGCTGCTCGTACACGAAGGTGTGACGATCCCCGTCGACGAAGAACGTGTGGATGCGGTCGTGGGGCGAAAGAACACGGTCGCGCAGGTCGACGAGGCCCGCCTCGTAGACCTCGCCGCTCATGCCGATCGGGAAGTTGCAGCGCGGGCTCAGGCCGATGCCGAAGAACTGCCGCATCGTCTGGTCGCGGGTGTTCGACAGCAGCGCGAAGCGTCGCTCCGGATAGCGCAAGGTGAGGTAGGTCCACAGCGCAGAGAGGCCGCCGCCTTCGGGCAACGCGCACTGCGGGCAGTCGGCCGGCACCGGCAGCCCGAACAGGTCGATCGCCTTCTGCTGGAGGCACGGACGCAGGGTCTCGTCCCCGAGGATCGGACCGGAGTCGTCGATGAGGTCGACCGGCGTGCACTCGAAGGCGCGCTGCACTTGATCGTAGTTCGCGAGCGCCCCGAGCCCGCCTGCGCTCGCCCCGATCAGCACCGCGCGCTCGACCGGATGGACGTCTCGGAACGTCGGCACGAGCCGCGACAGGAAGCGGCCGACGTTGAGGTAGCCGACCTGCTCACGCCCCTCGAAGCCGTCGACCCGCGTGCCGCCGTGAACGTCCCCGCTGCAGTACGGCACGTACACGACCGTCCAGTCGCGGAACGGGTTCGAGGCGTCGGTCTTGCTGAAGATCCCGTAGGCGTCGAGATCCGACTCGACCGCGCGGAACCGGGTCGCCGAGAATCCATCGGGATTCGCCACGCCCGCGCACGTCACGGCGTCGAAGCAGAGGCCGCCCCCCTCGAGGTACATCATCAGGCGCGGCGAGGTGCCGAGACGGACGCCGAAGCCGGTCGAGCTCCCGTCCATGCAGTGGGCCTCCGGCACGTCCACCCACGTCCAGCGGCCCTCCGACAACCCCTCCAGCGGCGCGCCCTCCGGGGCGCTGCCCCAGGTGTCGCAGGCCCCGGGATCCATCGGCATCACCGGCCCGGCATCGGTGCGCGGTCCCGCATCCCGCCCGGGAGGCGGCCCCGCGTCGACCGGCAGCACGCCCGCATCCGGCTCGACGGGCGGCGCATCGCCGCCGCACGCTGCGAGCGCCAGGATCGACAGCACGAGCAAGGCGGCGCGCGCGCCGCGGCGAGAGGATGGCATCGAGGAGTCCCGTCCAGGTCGCCCCGGCGGCCGGCGAAGCAGTCGACGGGCGCGGAAAGACAGGCTCAGGCTACCAGCGCCCGCAGGCCCGTTGAAGCGCCATTCATCGCCGCCCGCGATGCCGCGCGGCGCGTGCTTGTCGCGGGGATGCGCGGCCCGTACAACTGCGCGTCATGCCGTCCTGGACCCGCACCGGCCGCAGGTCGCCCGCGCCCGTCCGTGGCGTGCTCGGCGGGTCTCCGGCGTGGGTTCTTCTGCTGCTCTCGGCCTTCGCGGTCGGGAGGCCATCGGCGGCGGCGGCCCAGGGGACTGACGGCGAGGCCGGGGACAGCCGCCCGCCCGTCCCGACCGCGGGCGCCGAGGCGCTCTCCCCGGGCCCCGCGCCGACCGGAGACGCGCCGGACGACGTCGCCGAGGACGTGGTGGCCACGTTCGGCAACGTGGTCGGCACCGAGGGCCTCCAGCGTCCCACCGGAGGGGAGTCGCCCTCGCATCGGCTCGCCTGGCGCGACGCGTGGCCCCGGTTCTCGTTCGACGAGGCCGTGCTCTCGTTCGGGCTCGGCGCGCTCCTCGTCGCCGCGGAGGCCCTGCCGACCGCGAGCACGTTGCCGAACTGGCGCGGCGGCCTGCTCTTCGACGACGGCGTCCGCGAGGGGATGCGCCTGCGCACCCCCGAGTCCCGGGAGTCCGCGCGCCTCGCCTCCGAGGGGCTGCAATGGGTCCTCATCGCCACCCCGTTCGTCATCGACGCCCTCGGCACCGCCGGGATCGGTGACGGAAGCTGGGACACCGCGTTCCAGATGGGGCTCATCAGCCTCGAGTCGTACGTCGTCGCGCTCGTCGTCTGGAAGGTCACGACGCTGCTCGCGCGCCGCGAGCGGCCGGTCGATGCGGCCTGCCGCGCGGATGGGAGCAGCCCCGAGTGTGCGGAGCGCTTCGAGACGACGAGCTTCTTCTCGAACCAGACGATGAACGCGTTCACCGGCGCCTCGCTGGTGTGTCTCGAGCATGCGGCGCTGCCCCTGTTCGGAGACGAGGCCGCGGACGCGGCGACCTGCGTCAGCTCGCTGACGGCCGCGGCGGTCGTGGGCCTGCTCCGGGTCATGAGCGACCGCGAGTACCTCACCGACGCGCTGATGGGCGCCGCCGTCGGCTTCGTCGCGGGCTACGTCGTGCCCTGGGCGCTGCACTACCAAGGCGGCGCCCGACCCGAGCTGCGCGCGCCGATGGCCCTGGTGCCCTTCCCGATGGTCGGCCCCCACGACACGGTCGGGGTCTCGCTCGCGGGCTGGTTCTGAGCGCGCGGTCACGCGGACGGAGGGACCGATGAAGGCGTGGCAGATCGAGGCGTTCGGGGCCCTGTCCCCGGTGCAGGTGGAGCGCCCCGCGCCGGTCGTCGGACCCGGCCAGGCCCTGGTGCGGGTACGCGCCGTCGCCTTGAATTATCGGGATCTCCGGGTGCTCGAGGGCAGCTACGACCCACGCCTCGCGCTGCCCTTCGTGCCCTGCTCGGACCTCGCGGGCGAGGTGCTCGAGACAGGCCCGGGCGTGCGCCGTGTGAAGGCCGGGGACCGCGTGCTGTCCTCGTTCGCGCAGGCCTGGGTCGCGGGTCGACCGACCCAGGCGCGGCTCCGTTCGACGCTCGGGTCGCCGCTCCCCGGGGTGCTCGCGACCCACGTCGTCCTGGACGCCGAGGGGCTCGTCCATGCGCCCGCGTACCTTCCCGACGAGGCGGCGTGCACGCTCCCGTGCGCTGCCCTCACCGCATGGCACGCGCTCGTCGATCACGGCGCGCTGCAGCCCGGCCAGACCGTGCTCGTTCAGGGCACCGGGGGGGTCTCCCTCTTCGCGGCGCAGATCGCACGCCTGCTCGGCGCCACGGTGATCGGCACCTCGGCCAAGCCGGCCGGCCGCGCGACGCTGCACGCGCTCGGCGCCTCGACCGTCATCGACCGCGTGCTCGATCCCGCCTGGGGCAAGACGGTCCGGGCGGCGACCTCCGGCCTCGGGGTCGACCACGTGGTCGAGGTCGGCGGCGCCCAGACCCTTGCGCAGTCCCTGCGCGCCGTTTCGCCGGGCGGCATCGTGCACGTGATCGGCGTGCTCTCGGGGGCCCGCGAGAGCTTCGACGTGCTGCCCGTGCTGATGAACGAAGTGCGGATGCAGGGCATCATGGTCGGGCCGCGCGACTCGCTCGAGGCGATGATCCGTGCGTTCTGCGCCCATCGCCTTATGCCCATCGTCGACCGCACGTTCTCGTTCGACGAGGTGCCCGCGGCGTTCGCCCATCTCCGCAGCGGCACGCACGTCGGCAAGGTCTGCGTGGCGCTCCCCTGAGGCCCGGCCCCGAGCGTGGACATGTCGCGCGTTGCAGCAGCTTCGAACACCGACGTGGGCCCGGTGCGCGTCGCGTCGACCCCGGGGCCGACCGGCGGGGGCCGCTGGGTCGCCCTCGATCTGCTGCGCTTCTGCGCTGTGTTCTTGATGGTGCAGGGGCACACCTTCTCGACGCTCCTCGACCCGGCGGTGCGCGCCGAGCGGTGGTACCGACATCACCTCTTCGTGCACGGGTACACCGCGCCGATGTTCATGTTCGCCTCCGGCCTCGCGTTCGGGTTCACCACGTTCCGCGCGTGGGAGCGAAACACGCGCCCGGGTCCCGGCCTGAACAAGCGGCTCAGGAGATACGCCTGGCTGCTGGCGATCGGCTACGCGCTGCACTTGCCCGGACTCTCCTGGCAGGAATTCGCGACCCTCTCTCCTTCCCGGTTGCGGGCCTTCCTGCAGGTCGACGTGCTGCAGCACACCGGCATCAGCCTCGCCCTCTGTCAGGGCCTCGCGTTCGCGCTGCGCCGCCCCGAGCGCTTCGCAGCGGCCATCGCCGCGCTGCTCGCGCTCGTGGTGTTCAGCGCGCCCATCGTGTGGGCGTGGACGGGGGTGCAAGCGTGGCCCGTCGGCCTCGGCGGGTTCGTGAACGGCGCCGAGGACTCGCTCTTTCCGCTCGTCCCGTGGGCCGGCTTCACCTACGCGGGGATCCTGACCGCGTACTTCGCACGCCGCGCGTCGCGTCCTTCGCACGCGCTCGCGTGGCCCATCGCCGCCGCGGCCGCGCTCGCGCTGCTCGTGCCGATCGCCATCAACCACGCCGGCATCGCCCCCTACGGGCGCCACGACTTCTGGAAGACGAGCCCGTTCTATTTCTCCTGGCGCCTCGGCAACGTGATGGGCGTGCTCGCGTTGCTCTGCTTCGCCGAGCAGGCGCTGGACGCACGCCGCTCAGCGCAGCGACCAGGCGCGCCCGACGGCCCCGTCCTGCGGGTCGTCCGCGCCGTCGGGCAGGAGTCGCTGGTGGTGTACGTCGCGCACCTCGTGCTGCTGCACGGCTCGGTCCTCAACCGCGGGCTGAAGAGCCACCTCGGCGAGACCCTCTCGCTCGTCCAGGCCACCGCGGTCGCGCTTGGACTCTTCGCGTCGATGGTCTGGCTCGCGTGGGCGTGGAGCCGCCTCGAGAAACACCCGCCGAAACCCAAGGACGAAGCGCGCGGGCGCTCGGCCCCCTCGCTGCGCGCGGCCTGACGGGCGCTTCAGGCCGCGAGCAGGTCCTCGGCGAAGGTCCGCGCCAGCGCCATGATCGTGTGCTGCGGGTTCACCCCGAGGTTCGTCGGGATGACCGACGCGTCCGCGACGACGAGCCCCTCGTGGCCGTGCACCCGACCGTGAACGTCGGTCACCGACGACGCGGCATCCCGCCCCATCACGCACCCGCCGAACAGGTGCGAGAGGATCGCGATGTACTTTCGCGGCTCCAGCGGCGCCTGCTCGAGCAGGCCGACCTCGTCCGGGCCGAGCTTGAACGGCATGCCCTGGATGCCGGGGACGATCGCCCGGGCGCCGGCCGCGAAGTGCTGCTTCGCGAGCAGGATCATCCCTTGCCGGAACCGCTCCATGTCCGGCCGGTCGAGCGTGTACCGCACGACGGGCCGGTCGCTCCACGGACCGTGCGAGATGGTCCCGACCGACTCTGCGCGCACGGCGTGGCACCACATCCCGACGTGGCGGAACTCCGCGAGGCGCTTCATCAGCTCGATGCCGCCGCCGCTGAAGCGCGACGCCACGAGCTCCGGGGGGATCGCGAGGGTCTCGAGCTTCAGCCCGGGGCGCTCCCGGAACTGCGTGCTCGCCCACCCCTGCGTCGCGCCGGAGTTCATGTCGACGGGCTCGTCGTAGCAGCCGAACACGCCCGTGCCCGGGTGGGCCCGGAAGAACTTGCCGAGCGCCTTGTTCCGCACCCCGGAGCGCATCAGCAGCACCGGCGAGTGCGTGACCGACGCCGCGACGACGACCGCCTTCCTCGCCCGCACGACGAACCCCGCCCCTGCTGCGCGGCTCGCCGGATTCACGAAGCGCCCGCGGACCCCGACGGCCCGGCGGCCCTCGAACATGATGCGCGACACCGGCGCGCACGACACGATGAGACCGCCGCGCGACATCGTCTCGGGGACGTAGTTCAGGTTCGTGCTCTGCTTGCGGAGCTTCTTGCAGCCCTGAAGGCATTGCCCCGAGCCCTCGCAGCCCTTCACGTAGCGACGCATGTAGTGGGAGTCCCACCCCAGCGCGTCCGCCCCGGCCTTGGCGAGCAGGTTGGAGCGACCGCGCGAAGGCGGCGCGGCCTCCTCGACGCAGAGCTCGCGCTCGAGGACGTCCTGATGGGCGAGCATGCGCGTGCGCAGCCCGGACAGCCCGTGGACGGACTCCCACTGCGCGAAGATATCGTCCGGCGTCCGGACGCAGATGGCGCTGTTGATGACGGTGGTGCCGCCCATCGTCCGGGCCTGCACGACGGGCCAGAACGCGCGGCCCATCGTGACCTGCGAGCCCCAGTCGTCCATCAGGTCGCGCATCGAGCCGTACGCCGAGTTCGGGTAGTGCTCCGGGTCGCGCCACGCCCCCGCCTCGACGATCGCCACGCGCGCGCCGCCCCGCGCGAGCGTGACCGCCGCGGCCGCCCCTCCCGCGCCGGAGCCGACGACGACGTAGTCCGCCTCGCCCTCGAAGGGCGCCTCGCCCGCCCCGCGGAACGCGACGTGGGTCCCGCTCACGAGGTCCTCCAGGTCGTCGGATCGGCCTCGAGCGGTGCGAGCGCGAAGCGCTTGCGCACCTCGGGGTGTCCGCCCCAGCACAGTCCGGCCGCGAGCTTCACGATGAAGATGGCCTGACGCACGAGGTAGAGGTTGGTCGTCGTCACGCGGTAGGCGTGCTTGTCGCGCAGCGACGCCGGGAGCAAGAACGCCGGCAGGGGCACGAAGACCGTGATCATCGGCGTCAGGTGGAACACCACCGCGCCGAGCACGACCCCGAGCCAGAGCAGCGGGGTCGCGTCGGCACGGAAGCGCACGAGGAAGCCGTCGATGTCACAGTCCTCGGCGCCGGGCAGGTCCGCCGTCCGTGGATACATCGCGACGATCGCAGACCGAACGAGCCAGTTCACGGACTCGATGATGGGGGTGTTCGCGCGGGCCGTCGAGCGGAACCTCGTGGGCTCATCCCGGGCAGCGGGCCTCGAACTGCGCGAACGTCTCGTCCGCGCGGGGCACGTCACAATCGGCCGCGGGCGCCGAAGGAGCCGGGGCGGCCACGGGCGCCGCCTCCGCGGGCGCGGCCCCTCCGGGCGGACAGCGCTGCTCGAACTGCTCGAACGACTCGTTGTCGCGGGGCACGTCACAGTCGGACGAGGGCGCCGCCGCGCCGCCACCCTGGGCACCACCACCCGAGCAGCGGGCCTCGAACTGATCGAACGTCTCACCATCGCGCGGCACGTCGCAGTCGGCGCCGCCCTCGGCACCGCCCTCGCCTTCCGGCGCAGCCGCGGGCTCGGAGGGCGAATCCGCGCCGGCGCCCGGCGCATCGCCCTCGCGCGAGGGCTCGGCCATCGCGAGCGGCGTGTAGTCCGGGATGAGGCCCAGGGTGAGGCTCGGCACGTACGTGGTGATCATCAGCGCGGTCGCGAACACCCCGATGAACGGCAACACGACGCGGTAGAGGTCCGGCACCGGCCGTCCGAACCGGAAGCCCGCGATGAACAGGTTCAGGCCCATCGGCGGCATCAGGTAGCCGATCTCGAGGTTCAGCAGGAACACGATGCCGAGGTGGTACGGGTCGATGCCGAAGTGCAGCGCCATGCCCATGATCAGCGGCACGATCACGACGATCGCCGAGAAGATGTCCATCAACATCCCGACGATCAGCAGGAACACGTTGAGCGCGAGCAGGAACGCGATCTTCGAGTCGATGAAGCCGCCCGCGCTCTGCCCCTCGCGCGCGAGGGCATCGACCGCCTCGCGGCAGCTGCCGAGCACGTCCGAGTGCGCGGCGAGGTAGGCCTGGGCCGGCGGCCCGCAGGTCAGCGCCTCGAAGAGATGATCCGCGGTCTGCGCCTGCACGAAGTAGAACGTCAGCACGGTCGCCGCGCAGAGCTTCACGAAGATGGCGCCGACGAGCACCATCGAGTCCGGGATGATGCGGGGCACGTCGCGCAGCAGCGAGAGGTCGCGGTAGACGAAGACCTCGACGACGAAGACGTACGCCGCGGTGAGCGACGCGGCGCCGAGGGGCCCCGCATAGCGGAGCCCGAGCAGCACGACGATCGGCAACGCCAGCTCCCACTTCGCTTCCCAGAGCGCGGCCATGGCCTCGCGGGTGTCGAACGCGGAGCGCGGCACCTTCGACATCACGCCGATCACCATCGAGTAGGCGATCATCAGCACGATGACGAGCAGCCCAGGCAAGAGGCCCGCCCAGATCATCTTGTTGAGCTCGACCCGCTCGACGCCCGGCGGCATCTCCTGCAGGCCGGCGACGATGCCGTACACGATCAGCGGCAAGCACGGGAAGAACGTGATCCCCAGCGCGCCGCCGCTCGTCACGAGCCCGAGCGAGAAGCGCTCCGGGTAGCGGTCCTTGAGCAGCGCGGGGAAGAGCAGACCGCCGATCGCGACGATGGTGATGCCGCTCGCGCCCGAGAAGACGGTGAACCCGGCGGAGGCCAGCACGCACACGACCGCGAGCCCACCCGGGAGCGAGCCGAGCATGGCGCGCGCCACCCGCACGAGGCGCTGGGGCGTGCCGCTCTCGCTCATGAGGTAGCCCGCGAGCGTGAAGATCGGGATGGTCGGAAGCACGCTCATGCGCGCGAAGTGGTTGCCGAGCACGTCCTCCACGGCGCTCGCGAGCGGCGTCGAGGGCACGTCCGCCGAGCCGTGCACCCAGAGGAAGAGGGCCATGCCCCCGAGGAACGTGAAGAGCGGCGCGCCCATCAGGGCCATCACCGCGAAGAACACGATGCCTGCGGCGATCGACACGTTCGCGATGTTCTGCACGCCGACGTAGGCCGCGCCGAGCAGGACCACCATCCCGGCGAGCGCGGTGACGGTGGGCATCGGTGCGGCGAGCGCGAACTCCTCCTCGGTCGGAACGGTCGCGGCGGCCGACCCGTGCGTGCGCATCCGGAGCGCGAGGGGAACGGCGAGCGTCAGCGCGGACAGCACGGCCCCCGCGAGCACCGGCAAGAAGGCCGTGCTCCCGGCCGAGAGCGCGACGGGAACCACCAGCACGGCGAGCGCGATCCCGATCTCCACCGGCCCGGCCTGCTCGAACGGAGCGACGCGGAGCGCCTCGCCCGGCGCGGTCGGCGCGGGGGCCGTGCCCACCTTGATCGACCCGGCGCCGGCGGCCGCGAGCAGCTCGTGAAATCCGTGCAGCAGCAGGCGCACCGCGATGAGCGCGAACCCCGCGGGGATCATGAACTGGAACTGGTAGCCCCGGTCGACCCGGGCGCCCTCGATGCCCGAGCTGGACATCGACTCGATCTGAAGGTCGACGTTGTGCCCTTGCTCGACCAGCGCGGCGTACACGCCGTACGCGAGCGCGGCCGCCACCACGCTCCCGAGCGTGCTCGCCACCGCGACCACGACCCGCCGCGGTCGGTCCGGCAAGAGCCGTCCGAGCGCGTCGATGGCGAGGTGCTTGCGCCCGCGCGTCGCGAAGCTCGCGCCGAGGAACGCCGCCCACACGGTCCCGTTCATCAGCGCGTCGTCGACGGCCCGGGTCACGTCGTTCTGGATGGAGAACGCGGCACCGGCGGCGCCGAGTACCCCCATCGTGATCATCACGAGCACGACCACCACCGAGAGCGAGCTCTCGGCCAGCAGCAGGCCGCGATCGACCAGATCGAGGGGCTTGAGGAAAGGAGCGGGTTTTGCGGAGGGTGCTGCGCCGGCCATGGGGGTTCTCGCCTTGTACCGAAAAGACGAGGGCCGCCGCAATCTCCTCGACTGCGACGGCCCTCGGGGGGTGGAGCTGCGGAGAGGCTCAGCGACCGAACGCCGCCACGCGATCGATCAGCGCCTGGTCGGCGACCTGACCGGCGAGCCGACCGCGGATCTGACCGGCGATGCGCAGCCACTCGGCGCGCTGGGCCTCGGTCACCGGCTCGACGGTCGCGCCGTGCTCGCCGATGGTGCGGAGGGCTTCCTGCTCGTCGCGGCGGAGATTCCGCCGTGCGAGCTGGTGGAACTGCGTCGCCGTCTCCTGGAGCACCGTCCGCTGCTCCTCGGTGAGCGACTCCCACTGCCGCTGCCCGATGACCGTGCCGCCGAGCACGATGGTCAGCGGCATGTCGGTCATGTGGGTCAGGCGCGAGCACCACTGCAGCGCCAGGCACGGCACCGGCGGGGTGATGACCGTGTCCACGCGTCCGGTCTGGATCGCGCCGAGCACCTCGGGCACCTGGAGCGGCACCGGGTTGCTGCGCACGACGTTGTAGAAGGTCGGGATGATCAGGTCGTCGCGCCACACCCACGGGTGGCGGGTGGCGAAGTCCGCGGGATTGACCGTGCGCTCGGTCGAGAAGATCCGCGACTGACCGACGTCGGCCCAGCCGAGCAGGTGGAAGCCGCCGCCCGTGAAGCCCTGGTCCATCTCCGACGCGAGCGCGTCGCGCGCGCGGTCGAGCTGGTCGTAGTTGCGCAGGATGCCCGGCATCTGAAACACGAGCGCGGGGCGGTGGATCTGCGAGAGACCCACGGCCGTGACCGAGCCGGCGTCGAGACGGCCGCCCCGGATCTTGCGGATGACCTCGGACTCGTCGCCCTGCACGCCGCCGCCGTAGATGCGGAACTGGAGGCCGCGCTCCGTCCGCCTCCGGACCTCGCGGTTCCACGCGTCGAACACGCGCATCCACGTCGAGCCGGGGGGCGCGAGGGTCGCGAGCGAGATGGTGCGGCCCGCCGCGTCCTGCGCGGTGGTCGGTGGCACGTGGACCGCGAACAGCGAGAACGCCGTCAGCAGCAGGAGCGCGAGCTTGTGAAAGGTCTTCATGGGGATCTCACCTCGAGAGGAAACGAGCGGTCATTCGCTGGTGGCGGCCGCGGCGTCCGCGCCCTCGTCCGCCGGCGCGTCGTCCACGGGGATGAACAGATCTTCGATCTGGTCGAGGTACCGACGGGCCCGTCGCTGCGCGAGCAGGTTCGGGATGCGCTGATCGGGGTGGCTGTCGACGTCGAAGGCGAGCACTTCCTCGAGCAGCGACTGGAACAGCGCGCGGTCCTGCAGCGGCACCGCGCAGAGCTGGGCCTCGGTCACGAGGTAGAGCAAGTTGCGGCGGCCCGTGGCCTCGATGACCTCGTCGAGCGCCACCTTCGCGTCGGCGGGACGCCCGCCGAGCGCCGGCGGAGCCGCGGCCATCAGCCCCGCACGGAGCGCGACCGGTCCGCGGTCCATGTAGTTCGGATCGAGCTCGATGACGCGATCGGCGATCGCGCGGACGTACGCGACGTCGGCGATCGCGCTCATGTCGTCACGGTGCAGGCCGATGTAGCGCACCCAGTTGTACGCGGCCCAGAAGAGCAGGGGCGCCTGGTCCGACGCGTTGTCGAAGCGACGCAGATGCGCGGTGAACGCCTCGAGCCCTGCGCGCTGCGCGCCGGCGAAGCCACCGCCTTCGGGATGCGCGCGGTCGAGCTGATCGACCACGACCTCACGACCGCGCAGGTACGCGAGCGACGCCCGCTCGCGCCAGTGCTCGATCTGCTCCTCCGTCGCGTCGTCGCTGCGCTGCGCCACCTCGTAGTGATCCTCGAGGAAGCCGTAGCCGTAGCTCGCGTACGAACGCGCCAGCATCGCGCGGGCGACGGCGTCGTCGGGCTTCACCTCGAGCAGGCCCTCGAGCTGCTGGATCGACGCCGGGAACGCGGCCTCGAGGATGTCGGGGTCGCGCATGCGCTGCACGCCGGGCGAGGCCCGCCGCATGACGCCGATGGTCGTGCCGGCGGCGAACGCCCCG
Source organism: uncultured Sandaracinus sp. (assembly GCA_903828805.1). Taxonomy (GTDB): domain Bacteria; phylum Myxococcota_A; class Polyangia; order Polyangiales; family Sandaracinaceae; genus Sandaracinus. Next base: position 27,074 of record CAIKNO010000330.1, read on the forward strand.
GAGTCGCAGGCAACGAGGGGGGCCGCTGCGGGCAACGCGCCGAGGGCGAGCAGGATCCCGAGCATCTTCACAGGGCGGTGGGTCATCGTCGTGGGGTCTCCGGTCGTCGGTCGTGGCGCGCCCGCGGCGGAGTGCCCGTGCCGACGCATGCTCCCGGTGGAGCATTCAATCGCGCGAACGAGGCAGCCCCGATGCGGGCGGGGAAGGCGCCAGGGTACAGGAAACAGCGTCCCCGTGAACGCCTGAACGAGGAAGCTCCGAGCGTCGCAGCGGCCGGGGCCAGCCCCCTCAGCCGCCCGCCCTCAGGACGCACGCCCGGCCGCAGGAGCTCCGGGCGCGCCGAGCGCGCGGCCGCCCCTCAGCCGCCGGCCCCTCAGCCGCCGGCCCCGTGCCACGGCACGTCGGCGCCTTCGGCCGGGAGATCCTCGACCCGCACCATCGCGCCGCCGGTGGCGACGTAGAGATCGCGGCACCCGAGCGGCCCCGCGCCGAACTCGAGGCCCGCCGCGGCGTCGAGCCCGCCGACCACGTTGGTCCGGTTCGTCCCGTCGGCCTCGAAGCGCACCACGTCGCCCGCGCCATTGAGCGACACGTAGATCCGACCCTCGACGTCGAGGGCGAGCCCGTCCGCGGCGCCGACGCCCCGCACGAGCGTCTCGCGCGCCGTCTCCGCCCCGGCCGCGTCGAGCGTGAGCCGCACGATGGTACCCGCCTGGTAGCTCGCCACCAGCAGGTGCCCGTCGGCCTCGAACGCCACCCCGTTCGCGCCGAGAATCGGGCTCGACGTGACCTGCGTGGCGGTGCCAGAGGTGCCTTCGAGCGCCACGCGAAGCACCGCATCCCCGCCGAAATCGCTGAAATAGAGCGCGCCGTCGGGCCCCAGCGTGAGCCCGTTCGGCGCGCCTGCCCCGGAGACGAACACCGTCGCGGCCGGCGTCGCTGCGCCGAGGTCGATCCGATGGATGGAACCGGTCGACGGCGAGCCCACGTACAAGGTCTCGTTGCGGGCATCGAGCGCGAGCCCCCAGACCGTCGAGGCGCCCGAGATCCTGACCCACCGAGGTTCCGGCGCGCCCCCGACGCGCAGACGTCCGACGCCGCCGGACTGCGAACAGTAGAGCGTGCCGTCCCGGCCGATCACGACCCCTTCGGTGCCCCGAATGGCCGCGACGTCCGGACGCTCCGCGCCACAGGCCGACGGGCCTGCGTCCGCCCCGGCATCGACGACGGCCGACGCATCCGCCGGCTCCGTCGAGGCGTCGACCGAGCCATCGGACGGGTCCCCCGGGCCCCCATCGGGGACCGGGACCGCACCGCCGTCGGCGACCGGCTCGGGGGTTGGACCGCCGCAGGCGGAGAGGGCGAGCAGACACGCGACGAACCGCAGGGAACGCTTCATGGCGGCAGAGTGTCTCACGGCGGGGCTCGCATGGCCCGCGGACCGAGCGGCCCGACGTCTCGGGCTGCACGGCGCCTTCCCGGGCGATCGGCCGTTCCTTGCAGACTCTTCGCCCATTCCGCTCGGACTCGCGTACGCTGGAGTTCACGTGAGTCCTCCGACCGAACTACCGGACCCCGACGAATTCGACTTCGAAGACGGGGAGACGAGCGTGGGCACCGACCTGTTCGGGACCCAGCAGGTGCCCGACTACCCCGTGCTGAGCCAGCTCGGGCGCTACGAGATCCTCGGGCGGATCGCCCGCGGCGGCATGGCCGAGGTCTACCTCGCGCGCTGCCGCGAGGACGACGGATCGGTTCGTCACGTCGTCGTGAAGCGCGTGCTCACAGAGCTGCAACGCGACCCGGCCATCCTCCAGATGTTCCTCGAGGAAGGGCACATCGCGCACCGGCTCTTCCACCCGAACATCTGCCACGTCTACGAGAGCGGCGAGGTCGACGGCCGCACGTTCATGGCGCTCGAGTGGGTGCACGGCACCTCGCTCCGCGAGGCGGTGCAGCGCGCCGGTCCCCGCGGCGCGCTTCCGTTGCCGGTGGTGGCCCACGTCATCGCCCGGGTCGCCGACGCGCTGGAGTACGTTCACCACGCGACCGGCATCGACGGGCGACCCCTCTCGATCATCCACCAGGACGTCACGCCCCACAACGTGATGATCAACTGGCGCGGGCAGGTGAAGCTGCTCGACTTCGGCATCGCGAAGACCGCCGCGCAGGCCAAGACCGGTGCCGCGACCCCGCAGGGCAAGTACGAGTACATGTCCCCCGAGCAGGTGCGCGGCGCGCCGATCGACGCGCGCTCCGACGTGTTCGCGCTCGGGGTCTGCCTGTACGAGGGGCTCGCGTCGCGGTCTCTGTACGGTCGTGACGGCGGGATGGTGCAGGTGATGACGGCGATCGTCGAGGGCCCGGTCCCGTCGGCGCGGGCCGTCCGGCCCGACGTGCCGCGGGAGCTCGACGTCATCGTCCAGAAGGCCCTGGCCAAGCGGCCCGAGGAGCGCTGGGCGAGCGCAGGCGAGATGGCCCGCGCGCTCGATGCGTGGATCGCGTCGAAGGGCACGCCCGTCGCCGACGTGCGCGTCGCGATGTCGATCGGCAGCCTCTACTCCGTGGACGAGAAGACCCCGCTGCCCAAGCACGCGGCGCAGCTGACCGGGGCCCTGCCGGCGATGACCGACGAGCAGGCCAATGAACTTCTCGATCCGGGCGGCGGGTGGGCCGAGAGCTTCCGACACGACGACTTCGATCCGCCCGCGCCGATCGCCGCCTTCGCGCCCCCTCCGGCCACCCGAGCGCCGGTTCCTCCGGCGCGGAGCTTGCCGCCCCGCCGACCCTTGCCTCCCGCACCGGGTCTGAGGCCGCCGGCGTCCGACCTCGGCGCCCCGGCGGCCGGGGCGAGTCCGTTCGCGCACGCGCCGGCCCAGGCATTTCAGCCCGGGGCGAGTCCGTTCGCGCACGCGCCGGCCCCGGCGTTTCAGCCCGCGGCGCCCGGGGCGAGTTCGTTCGCGCACGCGCAGGCCCCGGCGTTTCAGCCCGCGGCGCCCCACCCGGGCCCAGCCGCGACCTCGTTCCCATCGGCGCCGGCCGCCACCGTCGGGCCATTGCCTGCCGCCCGGGCCTCGGCTCCAGTCGCCCGCTGGGCGATGGTCCGCAAGGTCGCCCCCTGGGCGATGGTCCGCAAGGTCGCGCTCGTGGCCCTCGCGGTCCTCGGCGTGGTCACGATCGCGGCAGGGCTCGTGCTCCTCGGGGTCGGGCTCTATCGCCTCGCGACGACCGGCGCGCTCTGATCTCGGGCGGGGCCGGGCGTCTGCACCGAACGGAGTCGCCCGGCGGAGACGCCCAGCGGCGCGCCTCGTGTTCGCTCACACGCCCCTCGGCTCGAGCCACGAGAAGAACGTCGCCATGCACGCCCGCTGCTCGGGCGGCATGTACTCGAAGTTCCGCCCGCGATCGATGATCTCCCAGAAATCCTTGGTGGTGACGCCCTCGAGCGCCGCGCGGATCTGCGCGCGCCGCGCCGGCGGCTCGTCCCTCAGGTCGTCGGCGATCCTCCGCGCGCGGGCCTCCTCGCCTCGCCACAGGTAATACGCCGCGAGCTTGACCTGGGCCTTGCGGACCCCGAGCAACGCGCTCTCCTGCGACTGCGAGCGCAGCGGTCGGTCGAGCTCGAGGAACTGCGAGAGCATCTCGTCCTGGTCGGCGCGGCCGAGCTCGTGGGCCTGCTGGCAGAGGGTCCCGACGTCGTACGCGATGGTCTCGGTCACGAACGTGAGCTTCATGTCGAAGCTCACGTGACCGTAATAGATCATGTGCCGCACGCCCTCACGGGCCGCGTCCGCGCTGCCGTCGCGCAGCAGCGACTCGACCAGGAGCCGGTACTGGTTGAGCACGTTGTACGCGGTGCGGACCTCGCGCGCGTTGAGCGTCGCGCGGAGGTAGCTGTTCATGAACCGGTAGACGAGCCCCACGAGCTCCGCGTCGCCGGCCCGGCTCGCGGCCTCCCCCACGTAGCGCGTGTCGATCGCGATCAGGTAGTTGATGTCGCGCATCGAGCCCAGCGCCTCGTTGTAGATGCCGAGGTACTGCCGCATCACCTTCCACTCGACCCAGGTCCGCCGCCCCTCGAGATCGACGAGGGACTCCGGGTCCATCGCGACGAAGTCCGGGTTGTCGCGGAGGCCTTCGCCCAGCCGGAACCATCCCTCGCTCGCGCGCGGCTTCAGCTCGAGGTACGCGAGCGCGAAGTCCCGCAGCGCATCGACCGCGCCGCTCGCGATGATCTTGTCCTTGCCGCTGATCGAGTTGCTCGTCAGGTCGGTGAGTTCTTCCATGCCCCCGAGGGTCGACGACTGCGCGGCCGCGATCTCCGCAGGATCCCGCGCCGCCGCCCCGCGCTCCGCCTGCCGGATCGCATCCCGCCGGATTCGCCGCACGATGTTCATCGGCTCGAGGAACCAGAACACGTAGCCGAAGTAGGGCGCCATCAGCACGAGGCCGATCGTCGTCATCCCCATCATCGCCAGCAGCGCGGCGCGGGGCACGAAGTCGTGGTGCAACGAGAAGCTCGTCCACACGCCGACCACGCACGCGACGAGGTAGAACCCCATCACCCCGAGGTTGACGCGGTCCCGGAGGAACATCCTGGCGACGCCGGTGTACCTGTCCGCCGAGAGCTGCACGATGATCGAGACGACCGTCACGACGATGCCGAAGATCGTCGCGATGTTGCCGGCGAGCGAACTGATCGCGTCGGTGATCGTGACCGGGTCGAAGTCGAGGAAGCGCTCGAGCGCGTTCTCCGCGCTGTGGTCGTGCGGCCCCCCGAAGAAGCGGTGGTCGAGCGTGTAGCTGGTCGCGAACACGAAGAGCGCCGCGCCGAGCAGCACGGCGATGGGCAGCGCCCACGTCCTGCCGACCGAGCGCGTCCGCCCCTCCCGCGCCCTCGATCTGCGTTCTTCGTCGTTCGGCACGCGCGGAGTATCCCCGCGCACGACGCCCCTGCAAAGCCGCCTGAAAGAAGGCGTCGCCCGCAGGCCACACGCCGCGCGCTCAGGCCGCCACGGCGGGGACGGGTCCCGTCCGGATCAGGTGGTCGAACGCCGAGAGGGCGGCCTTCGCCCCGTCGCCCATCGCGATCACGATCTGCTTGTAGGGCACCGTCGTCACGTCGCCCGCCGCGAACACCCCGGGCACCGACGTCTGCCCGCGCGCGTCCACCTCGATCTCTCCCCGCGGGCTGAGCGCGAGGGTCCCCGCGAGCCAGTCGGTGTTCGGGGAGAGCCCGATCTGGACGAACACCCCGTCGAGGGCGAGCTCGCGCTCGACGCGGGAGGCCCTGTCCCGGTGTCGCAGGCCGGTCACCTTCGCCCCGTCGCCGACGACCTCGAGGGTCTGCGCGTGGGTGACGATCTCGACGTTCGGCAAGCTGCGGAGCCTCGCCACGAGCACCGCGTCGGCCCGCAGCGCCGGCTCGAACTCCAGCAGGGTCACGTGGCGCACCAGCCCCGCGAGATCGATGGCCGCCTCGACGCCCGAGTTGCCGCCCCCGACGACCGCGACCCTCTTGCCCTCGAACAGGGGGCCGTCGCAGTGCGGGCAGTAGGCCACGCCGCGGCCGCGGTACGCCCGCTCTCCGGGCACGTTCAGCTCGCGCCAGCGGGCCCCGGTCGCGAGGATGACCGTGCGGGCCGAGAGCGTGGCGCCGCCCTCGAGGCGCACGCGCGACAGGCCGTCCGCGTCCGGGGGCGAGAGGGCGGCCCCGCGCTCTTGCAGGATCAACTCGACGTCGTGATCGGCGACGTGCGCCTCGAGGGCGCGCGCGAGCCTCGGCCCCTCCGTCGCCGGCGCCGCGATCAGGTTCTCGATGCCCATCGTGTCGAGCACTTGGCCCCCGAAACGGTCCGCGACGACGCCCGTGCGGATCCCTTTGCGGGCCGCGTAGATCGCCGCCGCGGCGCCCGCCGGACCACCGCCGACGACGAGCACGTCGAAGGGCTCGAGATCCTGCAGCCGGTCGGCGCGGGCAGAGGCGGCCTGGGCCGCGCGGCCCACGTCGACCTTCTGCAGGATCTCCTCGAGCGACATCCGACCCTGGCCGAGGGGGGCTCCGTTCACGAAGACCGCCGGCACCGCCATCAGGCCCCGGGCGGCCACCTCGTCGGGGAACACGGCCCCGTCGACCATCGTGCTCGTGATGCGGGGGTTCAGCACCGCGAGCACGTTCAGCGCCTGCACGACGTCGGGGCAGTTGTGGCACGAGAGCGACACGAAGACCTCGCACGCGAGCGGGCCCTCGAGCGCCTCGATCCGCGCGCGGGTGGCCGCGTCGATCCGGGGCGGGTGCCCGCCCACCTGCAGGAGCGCGAGCACGAGCGAGGTGAACTCGTGGCCCATCGGGACGCCGGCGAATCGGACGCGCGCCTCCTGCCCGGGCCGCCCGATCGAGAACGACGGGCGCCGGTCGTCCTGCCCATCGAGGCGGACCGAGATCGACGCGCTGAGCGCCCCGAGATCGGCGAGTAGCGTGCGGAGCGCGTCGGAGGACGCCGACGCATCGAGCGAGGCGCGGAGCTCGATCGGGTGCGCGATGCGGGCGAGGTGACCCTTCAACTGGGTCTCGAGCGTGGGGTCCAGCATGGGATGGCTCCAGGAAGGTGGAAGGTTTCGGTGGGGGGCCCCGACGCCACGGTCGGGCACCGGTGCGGTCGCAGGCGCGCCGTCAGAGCTTGCCGACGAGGTCGAGCGAGGGCGCGAGCGTGGCCGCGCCCGGCGTCCACTTCGCCGGGCAGACCTCGCCGGGGTGCGACGCGACGTAGAGCGCGGCCTGCACCTTGCGGAGCAGCTCCCGGGCGTCGCGGCCGATCCCGTTGTCGTGGATCTCGCAGAGCTTGATGACGCCTTGGGGGTTGACGACGAACGTGCCCCGCAACGCGAGGCCGTCCTCCTCGACCATGACGCCGAAGTTCCGCGCGAGCGTGCCGGTCGGGTCGCCGACGAGGGGGTAGCGGACCTTGCCGACCGTGTCGGAGTGGTCGTGCCAGGCCTTGTGGGTGAAGTGCGTATCGGTGCTCACGCCGTAGAGCTCGACGCCGAGGGCGCGGAAGGTCTCGTGATGGTCGGCGAGGTCGCCGAGCTCGGTCGGGCAGACGAAGGTGAAGTCGGCCGGGTAGAAGAAGAGCACCGACCACCGGCCCAGGAGGTCGGCCTCGGTCACCGGGACGAACTGTCCCTCGTGGTAGGCGGTCGCGCGGAAGGGCTGCACCGTGGTGTTGATGAGGGACGCGTGGCTCTTGGACATGGGGAACTCCTCTCGAGGTGGGACACCGACGAACCGATGAGGGCACCGTGGCGTGGGCCGTCGAGCCGCGCCGACACATCGTTCCGAACGCTCCGATAGGACGCCGCTATCGCGCTCCACGCGGGCGACGGGCCCCGGGAATGCAGGCCGGCAGCCTCGAGACCGGGGGATCGACGCCTCCCGCGCACGACGCCCCTGCACCCCCCGAGGTGGCTGGACTATCCTCGCGGGCGATGCGGAGACGATTCGCCGTGGCTGCGACGCTCGCCTGGCTCGCCTGGGCGGGGCTGGCCACGGCCGACGACGACGAGATCCGCGCGGCGACGCTGGTCCGGACGGACTCCGATGGGACCCAGGTCGTGTCGCCCTCGGCGCGCGGCCGCGTGCAGGTCCTCGACGAGGACACGCACTTCGACGTCGAGTACGTCGCCGACGTGTGGACCAGCGCGTCCATCGACGTCCGCACCGCGGCGACCCTGCCGGTGACCGAGCAGCGGGACGAGATCGACGTGGGGCTCGACCGGCGCTTCGAGGATGTCCTGGTGCGCGGCAGCTACCGGTACTCCGCGGAGCACGACTACCAGAGCCACGGCGGCACCCTCTCGGGCAGCGCCGACTTCGCCGATCACAACACCACGCTCGAGCTGCGCCTCACGGCCCAGCACGACACCATCGGCCGCTCCGGCGATCCCCTCTTCCAGAGGCCGCAGACGGTGTTCGGGGGGCGCGCCGCGTACACGCAGGTCATCGACCCGAACATGCTCGTGCAGGCCGCCTACGAGCTCGTGCGGGTGGAGGGCTTCCAGAGCTCGCCGTACCGGTTCGTGGGCATCGGCGGCGATGGCCGATGCGCTGGCACCGCGCAGCTCTGCGTGCCCGAGACGCACCCCGATGCCCGTACCCGACACGCGATCGTCGTGCGCGCGCGGCGGGCCCTGGACGACCAGCTCTCGCTGCACGCCGACTACCGGTTCTACGCCGACGACTGGGGCCTTCTCGCGCACACCGCGGCGGTGCAAGCCAGCTGGATGCACGACGAGCGGGGGCTCTTCGCGCTGCGCTATCGCTTCCACGACCAGGGGGCCGCGGCCTTCTACCGATCGAGCTATCCGATGCCCACCTTCACGCTCCTCTACGCGTCCCGGGACCGCGAGCTGTCCCCGCTGACGAGCCATCGCGTCTCGCTCGCCTACGAGCGCGAGTTCGAGCTGGGCGAGGCCGGGCCGCCGCTCCGGGTGGCGGTGGCGCTCGGCGGCACCGCGCTCGACTACCACGACTTCGTCGGGCTCTCGCAGGTGCTCGCCGGCGACGCGACCCTCTCGCTCTCGGTGGAGCTGTGAGCCGACATCCCGTCACCGCGCGCGGAATCCGCGGGGGCGCGGCCGCGCTCGCGCTCGCGTTCGCAGCCTCCGTGGCCCACGCGCAGCCACCCTCGACGTCCGGCCCAGGGCGCGCGACGGAGGGGGCCGACGCCGCGTTCGAGGCCTCGATCGCCGAGGGCGAGGGCGCGCACGCGGCGCGCACGGCGACCCTGATGGTCCTCGCGGCGCGCGACACGCCGGACGCGGTTCTCCGCGACGCGCGCGCCCTCCTCGCGGAGGCCGGCACGCTCGTCGATCCGGACGGCTACGAGCGCGAAGCGCGCGCACGGGGGCTGCCTCCAGAGAGCGCCGAGGCGATGGCCGCGATCCTGCCCATCACCCATCCGGAGCTGAGCCTCGTGGTCGTGGTCGGCGTCAACAGCCCCACCCGACCGACGCTCGTGTCGCTCGCCTACCACGATCCCTTCGGGCTCCGGATGCTCGACGAAGATCACCCGATCGCCGGCGGGGTGATGACCGGCTCGGCGCGGGTCCGTGCCCTGGCCGAGGCGCGTCTCGCGCTGGCGGTCGTCACCCGGCCGGTGGGCGGCCTGCAAGAGGTCGGCGGAGGCGTGGTGCCGGGCGAGCGCGCCCCGGGGCTCGCGGTGCACGTCGGGGTCGCCGCCGGCGCGGGGATCGGCACGCGCGACTTCGAGCTCGCGACCGGGACCGGCGTCCTCGCGCTCGGCACCACGGTGTTCCCCGCCGCGGCGATGCAGCTCTCGGTGGATGTCGAGCCGACGGCGCGCGGCCAGGAGACGCTCGGCTTCGACCTCGAATACCAGACGAGCTTCGGACTCGTCACGACGGACATGCGGGTGGACGGCAGCCTCCGCGAGACCGGCTCGCGCAGCCAGCGGATCGTCGCCGCGCTCCGGCTGCTCCACCGCTTCGACGAGGCGCTCGACGCGCCCTCGCTGACGCTCTCACTGGCGTGGTCGGCGCTCAGCTTCTCGTCGATCGCGCCCGTCACGCTGCCCGACTACGGCCTGCAAGGGCCCGTGCTCGCCATCGGCGTGATCGTGCCCTTCGCGGGCGGCGCGGCCAGCCTCGTGCTCGTCCCCGAGGCGCAGTGGGTGGCCCTCGTGGGAGACTCGCTCGCCGCGCTCGGCGCGTCGCCGAACGGCTTCGCCCTGGGCGGTTCGGCCCGCCTCCGGGTGCGGCTGCTCGACCAGCTCTTCGGAGAGCTCGCCGTCCGCGAGAGCCACGCGTTTCTCGAGACCGCGTCCCCGGGCGGCGGGCGGGACGTGGAGCGCTTCGCGACGGTGCGCCTCGAGTACCGCCCCTGACCCCGGGGACTGCGCCGACCGACGTGCGCCTCGGACCTTCACGCGCCTCCCGACGCGCGGCGCGCTAGCCTCGGGGTGCATGCCCTTCCTCCTGACCGCCGCCGAACACGCCGCACGCTGGGCCTTGCACCGCACCGGCGTGACCAGCCGGAGGATCGAGACCCCGGTGGGCCGCATGCACGTGCTCGATGGGAGGGGCGGTGGCGACGGCGCGCCCATCGTCCTGCTCCACGGGATCGGGGCGTCGGCGACGCCCTACGCGCCCGTCCTGGCGCGGGTCCGCCCCCATGTGAGGCGCGTCATCGCCCCCGATCTGCCCGGCCACGGGTTCAGCGAGGCGCCTCCGCGCGGGCTCGATCCCGACCGCCTCTTCGAGGTCGTGCGCGACGCCCTCGACGCGGTCCTCGACGGCCCGGCCGTGATCTGCGGCGGCTCGCTCGGAGGCGCCCTCGCGATGCGCTACGCCGCGGAGCGGCCGCACCTCACCGCGTCCCTGGTCCTGCTCTCGCCGGCGGGCGCCCGGCTCACCGAGGACGAGCTCGACACGCTGCGGGGCCACTTCGACATGAAGGATCGACGCGATGCGCTCGCGTTCTGCCGGCGCCTCTACCACCGGCCGCCGCGCAGCCTGCCCCTCGTCGCGGGGGAGATCCGCGCGCGTCTGACACGGGATGTGGTGCGCGACCTGCTCGCCTCCGCGCGGACCTCGCACGCGGTCACGCCCGAGACGCTCGCCGGCCTCAAGATGCCGGTGGTGCTGGTGTGGGGCCGGTCGGAGCGGCTCCTACCGCCGAGCGCGCTCGCGTATTTCCGGGCGCACCTGCCCGCCCACGCCCGCATCGAGGAGCCCGAAGGGCTCGGGCATTGCCCCCACCTCGACGACCCCGCGCAGGTCGCCCGCGTGCTGCTCGAGGCCGCGCGGAGGTCCGCCCCGCCGGACCCCTCGACCGCCCCCGGGTGAGCCCCCGGCGCGGCGACGCGCGCTCCGCACGACGAGCGCGGCGAGCGCGGCGAGCCAGACCGCGAGGGGCGCGGCGCCGATCCCCGGGCCGGACACCGCGCAGCGCTGCGACAGCCGCGCCGTCTCGAGCGCCGGCGCATCGCGGGCCGGCAGGGCGAACGCGACGGCGGCGACACCATCCCCCTCGGGGTCGCCGCTTCCGTCGCTGACGACGAGCCCCGCGAAGAGGCGGAGGTCGGGCACCGCCGTCGATGGCGCCGTCCATCGCACCCGCGCGCGCCTCGCCCCGCATGCCGAGGTCCGCGCGACGAAGCGACCTTCGAGGGGGAGCAACGCCGTCGCGCCCTCGCCTCCCGGGCCGCAGCGATCCTCGTCGGTGAGCGCCCCTTCGGGCAACGCCATGAGTCGACCGACCCCATGGCCCGCGCCGTCGGCGAGCTCGAGGACCGCGGACGCGAAGCGCGCGTCCGCCGGGAAGGCGAGCTCGAACTCGTACGTCTCACCAGGCTGGTACCCGAGGGGCGGCAGGCCACCGAGCGCCAGCGCAGGCGCGACGCCGCCGCGATGGCACACGCCGCACCCGTATCCGTCGGCCGGCGCCCCGGTGAACGCGCGCCCCTCGGTCCCGCCCTCGAGCGCCGGGGCGTCGAACCTGCCGGGGTCGAGGTAGGCGGACGCGCGCCCCGCCGGCAGCGCCGCGACGGCGGCGAGGCAGACCATCCGGCCCCATCGAGCGCGGCTCATCCGCCGTCTCCAGCGTCGGGCACGTCACCGTCGGGCACGTCGCCGTCGGGCACGTCGCCGTCGGGCACGTCGCCGTCCAGCGCAGGCGAGGCGTCCCGCGCCGCGCCGTCCGGGTGCGCGGCATCGGCCGCAGCGCCCCCGTCGAGCGGCTCGAGGGACACGCCCGCCCACGCGGCCAGCGTCCGCCAGCCGAGCGCATCGCGGTCCGCGTACACGTTCCGTCCGAGCGCGTCGCGGCCCATGTGCGCGGCCCCGCCCGCCCCGGCCTCGAGCGGCTTGCGGAGCAGCAGCGACTGCGCCGGATCGGAGACGCCCGCGAGCATGCTGCGGGCCCGGTCGAACGCGGCCCCGCGCTCGGCGTCGCTCGGCGGTGCGTAGCGCGCGGTGCCCGGGTCGAGGCGCGCGCGCCCGGGGCCGAACACGCGGAAATAACGGGAGGCATCGCCGTGACAAGCGACGAAACCGCAGTCCCGCAGCAGCACCGGATACACCTGCGCGTCGAACACGGCGCGGTCCGGCGCGGGCGGCTCCGCCGGCAACGCCGCCTCCGTCCCGCAGCCGGCGGCGAGCGCGACCAGCACGACGAGCGCACGCGCGGGCCCGGGGCGCGGGGCCCGCCCCCGCCGGGCGCTCAGTTGCATCCGCATCCGCCCCCTGCACCGCCGAGGCCTCCGGCCGCCCCTTCGCGGACCTCGGTCGCGTGTCCCTCCGCCTGCAGCAGCTCCGGGCTCGAGGCGAGCTGCATGTCCGGCCGGGACAGCCGCTCTCGCTCGTAGGGCAGGATGGTCGCGCATCCGCCGAGCGTCACGAGCAGCACCCACGCCACGTGAAAGGCCATTGCGCTCGACGATAATGCAAGCGCCGAGCCCCGCCCAGCGTTCGCTGGACCCTCGGGGCAGACACGCCGGCTCCTCCTGGCTCCACGCCGACGCAGGAGCGGGCCTGGGCGCGGCGCCTGGCGGTGATCGCGGCCGCGCCGGCGCCTCGCTTCCACCATCGAGCGGAGGAGCATTCGCGCGACTGGTGTCGCTTCCCGCCTCGAACCGCAGACGCCACGGACCCCCAGCCTCGCTTCCCGCGGGCACCGAGCCGACGACGACGGACGGGGTCCAGAGGCCCCCTGGGGACGCGGGACCCCAGCCCCCTGGCGGGCCGGGCTGGAGCCACGGCACCTCAGCGCCGAGCCGCCGTCGGCGTGCGACGACGGGTTGGCTCCACGAATCCCTGACGATTCGCCGCTGGCACGGTGGCTGCTGTAGCATTCGGTGCATGCGGACCCTCACCCTGACCACCCTGCTCGGCCTGGCCTGCCTCGTCGCCGCGGGATGTTCGACGGGCGACGTCTCGATGCGCGCCAACGGGGATGGCGGCGTGACGATGTCGGACGCCGCCACCGGCGAGGCCTCGGCCGAGGGCTTCTTCGAGACCCGCGTGATGCCGATCCTCGGCGCCGAGGGCAAGGGCTGCGTGAACTGCCACGGCGGCAGCGGCACGGCGCTGGACTTCCTGCGGCCGAACCCCGACGTCCGCACCCAGTTGCTCGGCACGGCCGGCATCGTCGACCTCGTGAACCCGACCCGCTCCCGCCTCCTGGCGCCGGGCACCACCCACGTCGGCACGAACCCCGACGCCGACGACGTGACGGTGATGCTGTCGTGGCTCGAGCTCGAGCAGGCGGCGCGCCGCCTGACCGGCCCCGCGGACCAGCGGCTCACGACGGACACCGTGGAGGTCGCCTACGGGTTCAACACGCTCTCGCTCGAGCGCCTCGGCAGCACGGGCGCGCTGCGCGGCGCCAGCCTGCACTTCACGGCGCGGTGGGAAGCGGGCAGCACCGTCGCGGTGTTCAGCGACATGCGCGTGACCGCCGGGCGCGATGGCGTCCGCCTCGTGCACCCGATGTTGACGACGACCGTGGCCGGCGTCTCCGCGGACGACGAATCGGATCGTTTCGGCGGCCTCGACGTGCGGGTCGAGCCCGGTCAGACCGCCGACCTCGGTCCCGGCTCGGTGTTCCTGACCGGGTTCCCCGAGGGCTCGCGGCTCTCGTTCCGCTTCGACGCGGTCGAGCCCACCGAGGCCACCACGGTGCCCTCCGACACCGATGGCGGCACCGTGCTGCCGACGCCGACGCCGACGACGCCGGGCGACGGCTGCGCGCAGCTCGGGGCGTTCCGGATGTTCGCGGCGGGGCCGCTGACGACGAACTGCACCTCGTGCCACGGCGGCGGCAACCCGCGCGCCACGGCGTCGGTGGACATGCGCGAGGTCGATTCGGCGTCGGACACCGTGCTCGCGACGGGCTGCAACCAGATCCTCGGACGCATCCCCGCGACCGCCCCGGAGACCAGCGGGCTCTTCGTCCAGCCGGCGCCCGGCGGTCCGCCCCATCCCTTTCACTTCTCCACCGACGCGGACTTCGCGCGGTTCCGAGACGGGATCCTGAACTGGCACGCGATGGAGGTGGGACGATGAACAGGCGCGCGCTGCTCTTGCTGACGACGCTCGCGACCGGAGCGTGCACGGGCCCTTCGTTCGAAGGAAGCCCATCGCCGACGGCGCCCGACGCCTCCACCGGCACGCCACCGGTCGAGCCCCCGCCCTCCGGCGGCGGTGCCACGGGCGGCCCGGTGGACGCGGACGGCGACGGATACCTCGACGTCATCGACCCCTCGGGCACCCTGGATCCCGAGTGGGAGGCGAGGCTCGAGGAGCGGGTCCTCGACCACGGCGCGGCGCTGCGGACCGCCTCGTTGCGCCTCCGCGGCACGCTGCCCTCGATGACCGAGATCCAGTACCTCCGGCGGTCGGCCGACCCGAAGGTCGCCTACGAGCAGCTCATCGACGGAATGCTCGAAGAGCCGGTCTTCCATCAGCGGCTGATCGAGTACTTCCGCGACACCTTCCGGATGGGCGGGGGCGCGCTCGACTCGGCGCCCGTGTTCGCCGCACAGCTGGTCGCCGAGGGCCGCGACTTCACCGAGCTCTTCACCGCCACGAGCGGCACCTGCCCGACCTACGACGCCGAGACGGACACCTTCACGCCCGCCGACTGCGACAACGGCGTCGAGACCCACGCCGGCCTGCTCACCCACCCCGCCGTCATGCAGCAGTTCGCGTCGAACCTCGCGTTCCGGCGGACCCGCTGGGTGCAGGAGATCTTCGTGTGCGCGCCCTTCCCGGCCGAGATCGGCACGGGGCGGGACATCGGCGCTTCGGGCCTCTACACCGCGCCGTGGTCGTGGGACAGCATCTCGGGCGCCGACAACGGCGGCCGCATCGACTTCCACGACACGAGCTCCGTCATCTGCGCGAACTGCCACGCGACGATGAACCACGTCGCCCCGCTCTTCGCGCAGTTCGACGAGCGCGGCATGTGGAGCGCCGACATCGCCGTGCGCCTGCCTCTCGACGGGTCACCCCTGGCGATGCGGACGGACTGGCTCCCCGAGGGAGAGCCCACGGCCTGGCGCTTCGGCGAGCCTGCGCCGACCCTGCCCGCCCTCGGGATGGCGCTCGCCGCCGACGAGGACGTGCAGCACTGCACGGTGAGCCGCGCCTGGAACTGGGCGATGGGCCACGGGGACGTCATCAACCAGGCCGCGCTGGTGCCCGACGAGGCCGTCGCGCCGATCGTCGCGGAGTACGAGGCGTCCGGCCACGACCTGCGCCGCGCCCTGCGGGCGGTGTTCACCTCGAGCGACTTCGTCCGGTTCTGAACCCTGGAGAGCACGACCATGAGCCCCTTCTCGACGAAGCACCTCGGCGTCCTGGCCCTCCTCGCCCTCGCGGGCTGCGCGGACACCGCGCTCACCGGCGGGCGAGTCAGCGGGTCCGCGATGCCCAACGCGTCCGCCGCCGACGACCCCTCCGCGGTGCGCGTGCAGGGCACCTTCTCCCCGGTGGATTCCGCCGGCGGGATCGTCAACACCTTCCATCACCCCCAAGCGCTCGACGGCGCCGAGGTCGACGACCCGCGCGAAGTCCTGGCGCGCGGCTCCGAGGAAGGACCCATCGCCTACACGACGCGTCTCCATGGATGCCGCAAGATGCGCTACGACACCGTCGGTCGGATGCTCGCCGACGTCGGGGTCGACCTCGCGGCGACCGAGACGACGAGCGCCGGCGCGCTCTACCGTCGCTCCGACCAGGCCATGGGCGCCCCGAACTATGCCGCCCGCGTCCCGGAGACGATCGAGCTCACGACGGCCAGCGCCTCGCGCCTCTTCGACGTGCTCGTGCAGGCCGCGCCCGAGGTCATCGCGAACCTCGGCAGCGTGCCCCGCTGCCAGGTCGCCGGCACCGGGGTCACCCTCTTCGACGCCGACGGACAGTGCAACGCCGACGGCCTGACCTGCCTGCTCGGAGAGCCCGCGTCCGCCGACCACGTCGCCCTCTGCAACGCCGCGCTGAGCGAATCCCCGACGCCCGAGAAGGGTCAGGTCCTCGCCGTCGCCGCGCTCCTGGCCGCCGCCGCCACCTGCGAATGAGGAGACCCCGATGACCGCCCACGACGACCGCACCATCGACAGGGACACGCAGCACGCACTCGGCCGCCGCGGCCTGATCAAGCTCGCGCTCGCGACCGGCGCCGCCTACGGGCTCAGCCACGCGACGGTGCTCGACATCCTCTCGGACTGCGGGGGCGTCGCGCTCGCCGACGACGCCTGCACCAGCACCAACCGAAGCGTTCACATCGTCGCCGGCGACGGCGGCTTCGCGTGGTTCCAGCTGCTCTGGCCCCACGTCGACGTGGCGCGGGCGCGCAACGACTCGTTCGCCTGGCACGCGGTGGGCGAGGAGCGCGAGGCCACCGGCACGGACAAGCCGCTGATCCTCGGGCCCCAGTCGCCCTTCCGCGACGCGCCGGGCCGCCGGCAGATCACCGCGTTCATGTCGGGCAACAACGAGACGCACTCGCGCACGCCCTCGTCGAGCTCCCAGGTGGCGACCGGCGCCGACCTCTTCGGGGTCTGCGCCGCGATCCAGACCGCGACGCCCTCGGTCGTGCCGGTCATCACCGTCGGCGATGCCCCCTTCCGCGGGGCCCCGGGGGCGCCGCGGCCGGCGCGGGTCGGCTCCGCCGACGAGATGGTCTCGCTCTTCAACAGCGCGGCCTCGCAGGTCGGCGGCGCGCTGCACGACC
The DNA here is from genome assembly GCA_903828805.1 of uncultured Sandaracinus sp. GTDB lineage: Bacteria > Myxococcota_A > Polyangia > Polyangiales > Sandaracinaceae > Sandaracinus. The sequence continues at coordinate 43,827 of CAIKNO010000330.1, forward strand.
CCGCGGACGCGCAGCGCTTCTCCGCGCTCTACTCGGGCTTCATGGGCCTGCGCCGCGCCATCGGCCGCGCGACGATGCGGGCGGGCGCGCAGACTGGACGGCAGTCCGCGGCGCTGCTCGGCCAGAACCTCGCCGACCGCCTGCGGGTCACCGACGCGGACCTCACGCGGTACGGCGTCAGCGCGACCTCGCGCACGCAGAACGTCGAGCTCGCCCGCGCGCTGATCGTGACCGCGAAGGCGTTCGCGCTGCGCCTGACCTCGCAGGTCGTCATCCCCGCGTTCCGCGACGACCCGCACGGCGCGTTCAACGACATGGGCGCGCTCGCCCGAACGGTGACGGAACTCGGGCAGACGATCGACGCCTTCCACGCGGACTTGGCCGCGCTCCCCGAGCCCGGCTGCGGGACCAGCACGATGGCCGAGAACGTGGTGATGTCGTTCCACGGCGACACCCCGAAGAACCCGCTGCAGCGCAGCGGCTGGCCCGACGGCACGCCGGGCAACACGAACTGGTGCTACGTGCTCGGCGCCGGAAAGCTCCAGACCGGCTGGTTCGGAGGCATCCGCCGCGACGGCAACGTGGTCGGCTTCAACCCGACGACCGGCGAGGAGGCCGACATGGGCAGCGGCGCGACCGCCAACGCCGCGGCCGCCGCCATCGCCTACGCGGTGGCCCGGGGCGACATGCGCCGGGTCAGCGATTTCTACCGGGGCCAGTCGATCGGCGGCCTGATCTACTCGCCCACGACCTGAGCGCGCGGAGACCGATGCCCATGCGCGCGCGCCCGACCGCTCTGCTGCTCGCCTCGGCGCTGCTGCTCGGCGTCGGGTGCACCTCGGGCACCATCGCCCTGCGCCCGTACGACGACGCCGGCGTGGGGCCCTCGGGAGAGGCCGACGCCGCGGCGCCGTCCGCGGCAGCCACCTTCGAAGCGAGCGTCGAGGGCACGCTCACGCGGCGCTGCGCCGGGTGCCACAGCTCGGTCACGCTCGAGGGGGGCGCCCTCGACTTCCTCCGCCCGAACCCGGACGTGCGGAGCCAGCTCTTCGAGTACGAGGGCATCGTCGATCTCGTGCAGCCCTCGAGCTCGAGGCTCCTGACCCACGGCGCGCACGCGGGGCCCGCGCTGATGCCCGACGAGTCGACCGCCGTGCGTCGGTGGATCGCGCTCGAGGTGGACGAGCGCGGGACGATGCCCCCGGAGATGCCGGACCTGAACACCGCACCCATCGTGGTCGGAGACGGCCCGAACGTGCTCACGCTCGACCGCATCGGGCTCACGGGCGCGCAGGTCCTGTTCGACGCCACCCGCCTGGTCGGCGGGCTCTTGATCGAGAACCTCCGGGTCGTGGCCGGACCCGCCGGCGTGCGACTGCGCGGCCCGACCCTGGTCGTATGGGTCGACCGGACGCCGACCGACGCGCCCCTGCCCGAGGGACCGGAGCTGCGGATCGCACCGGACGGCACCGCGCCGCTCGGGGCGGGCGGTGCCTCGCTGACCACGTTCCCGGAGGGCGCCGGCCTCGCGATGCGCTTCACGGTCGCCCGCCCGCTCCACGTGGCGGCCGCGCCCGCGCCCTGAGTCGGCCGTGGGCGCTGGCGCGGCTCGGAGGGCGGGCACCACGCGGCGCCCTGGGCGGGACGATCCCGGCTCCACGCGCGCTTGAATGGGCCCGCGCGACGGACCACAACGAGCGCCATGCGAGCGGTCGCGTTCGAGAAATTCGAGGGGCTCGGCAACGACTTCATCCTCGTCGAGGCCCCCGCATCGAGCCTCTCGCGCGCCGAGGTGAAGGACCTCTGCGACCGGCACCGCGGCGTCGGCGCGGACGGCGTGCTCTTCGTCCAGCACGGCGTCGGGCACCCCTCGATGGCCGTCGTCAACGCGGACGGAAGCGACGCGGAGATGTGCGGCAACGGCCTGCGCTGCGTCGCGCTCTTCCTCGTGCTGCGGGGACGGGTCGCAGCGCGCGACTTCACCATCGACACCGGCGCCGGGCCGCACGCGGTACGCGTCCTTCAGGCCGGCGTCGAGGGGCGCGTGGAGGTCTCGATGCGGCCTGCGAGCCTCGCGCCAGAGGAGGTCCCCTGCCTCGCCGTGTCGGCGCTGCGCGATGCCCCGCTCGACGTGCAGGGCCACCGCCTCCGCGTGACCGCGGTCTCGATGGGCAACCCCCACGCGGTCACCTTCGACGCGCTCGAGACGACCACCCGTGCCGCGCTCGGACCCGCCCTCGAGGCACACGCCTCGTTTCCGGCCCGGGCGAACGCCGGATTCGCATCGATGCGCGGCCCGGCCTCGATCGAGCTGCACGTCTTCGAGCGCGGCGCGGGCTGGACGCAGGCGTGCGGCACCGGCGCCTGCGCGGCCGCCGTCGCGGCGGTCGAGACCGACCGGGCCCCGCGCTTCGCGCCGATCGAGGTCGTGCTGCCCGGCGGTGCGCTCGAGATCGTCGTCGGTCTTCCCGGCGACCCGGTGCGGATGACCGGCCCCGCGCGCGCCGTGTTCCGTGGCGTGGTGGAGCTGGGCTGAGCCGGGCCCCGCGCTCAGATCAGCAGGCCCGCGATGCACGCGGTCATGTTGCTCGCGAGCATGCCGCCGAGCATCGCGCGGAAGCCGAGGCGGGCGAGGTCGGCGCGGCGCTCGGGCGCCATCGCCCCGATGCCGCCGATCTGGATGGCGATCGACCCGAAGTTCGCGAACCCGCAGAGCGCGTAGCTGGTGATCACCGCCGCGCGCGCCGACATCGGGTGGGCGCTCTCGAGGTCGGTCGAGAGATGCAGGAAGGCCACGAACTCGTTGAGGACGGTCTTCTCGCCGAGCAGCGTCGCGACCGCGGTGCAGTCGGACCACGGGACCCCCATCGCGAGCGCAAAGGGCCAGAACACCCACCCGAGCACGCGCTGGATCGACATCGGGTGCCACACGTCCAGCCCCGTGATCCCCGCGCTGCGCGCCTGCTCGAGGCACGTGACGAGCGCCTCGCCGCGCGGCGCCGCGCACCCCTCGGGCAGGGCCGTGCCCGCCCGATGGAGCCCCGACAGAGCGCGCTCCCACAGCGCGCCGTTGTGCCACTCCGCGGGCCAGCCGAGGAGCGCGTTCGCCATCGCGACGAGCGCGATGAATGCGATGAGCATCGCGGCGACGTTGAGGGCGAGCTGCAAGCCCTCCGACGCGCCCGCGGCCGCGGCGTCGACGAGGTTCGCGTGGAGCTGGGCGCGCGGCATCTCGAGCGAGCCCGCCGTCCTCGGCGTCTCGGTCTCGGGGACCATCACCTTGGCGATGAGCAACGACGAAGGCGCGCTCATCACCGAGCACGCGAGCAGGTGCCCCGCGATGTCGGGGAAGTGGTCGTGCAGCAGCCCCACGTACGCCGCGAGCACGCCGCCGGCGACCGACGCGAACCCGCCCACCATGATCGCCATCAGCTCCGAGCGCGTCATCGTCGCGACGAACGGCTTCACGACCAGCGGCGCCTCGGTCTGTCCGACGAAGATGTTGGCGGCGGCCGACAGCGTCTCGGCGCCCGAGGTCCGCATCGTGCGCTGCATGGCCCACGCGAAGCCCCGCACGATGCCCTGCATCAGGCCGAGGTGGTAGAGCACCGTCATCAACGTCGAGAAGAAGATGATCGTCGGCAGCACGTTGAGCGCGACGGTGAAGTGGTCGTCGAGGTAGTCGCCGAACAGGAACCGACTCCCCTCGTTGGTGAAGTCCAGCAAGCGCACGAACGCGTCGTTGAGCGCCGCGAAGAGCCACATGCCGGCCGAGGTCTTGAGGACCACGACCCCGAACGCCAGCTGCAGTCCGGTCCCCCAGAGCACGATGCGCGTCGGGAAGGCGCGGCGGTTCGTGGAGAAGGCCCACGCCACCGCGATCATGAAGCCGAGGCCGAGGAACGAGACGGCCCGGAGCCACCAGGGCACCGAGGTGGAAGCGAGCGCGTCGACGGGGTTCACGGTCCGCAGGAGAGCACGGAAGGGGCCGCAGCGTCACGCGTGCGCCGCGCGGCGCTCGGAGGGCGGCGAGGCCCGCCGCGACAGCCACGCCCAAGGCGTCCGATCCGCGCCCGCGGACCGCCCGTCGTGCACGCCGAGCGCGAGCCACGCGCAACTGAAGCGCCCGAGCGCCGAGGCGAGGAAGAGGGGCGTGAGGTCGGCCCCCGGACCCCCGAGCGCCGACGCGAGCTGGCCCGCGAGCAGCGTCGACATCGAGAAGCCGATCCCGGCCGCCATCGCGAAGAGGGCGAGGTAGTAAGGACGCCGCGCCGGCGTCGCGATCCCCAGCGGCAGCTGGAACGCCGCGATCCCGTGGCCTCCCCAGACGCACCCGGAGATCATCGAGTCGAGCACCAGCGGCCAGAGGTTCGCGGGCGACGTGATGCACCACAGCAGCGGCATCACCGACACCCCCGCCGAGCAGAGGACGAGCACGGGCCGCGCGCCGACGCGGTCCACCACCCGCCCCCACGCGGGCGAGCAGAGCGCCCGCATCAGGGCGATGCCGAGCGTGTGCGCGGCGAGCACGAAGAACCCGGCGTGCAGGGTGCCGAGCACGTGGACCGAGAAGAACGCCGCGCCGGGGGCGACCGCGATCCCCCACGCGAGCTGGTAGACGAGCAAGCCCCGGGCGCGCGGATCGCGCAGGGCCTCGAGGTATCCGCCGAGCGAGGGGCGGGCCCTTGGGACGGCCGGCGCGAGCTGCCGCGCGAGCAGCACGCAAGACACGACCCCGCTGACGCAGACGAGGCCCGCGATCGCCGGCAGCGTCAGGGCGCGGGGCCACGCGCTCTCGAGGACCGAGGCGCTGAGCAGCGACGCCGCCGACGCCCCGAACATCACCCGCACCGAGCGTGCCCCGAAGAAGCGACCCCGGAGCGAGGACGGCACGACGTCCCCCATCCATGCGCTCCACGCGTTCTGACCGACGACCTGCAAGGCGGCCGAGCACGCGGTCACGAAGAGCAGCAGGCGCAGACGCGACGCCGCGTCCATTCCGAAGAGCGGCGAGAGCGCCATCGGCAACCACGCGAGCCGCGCGGAGGTCAGCGCGAGCACGGCGAGGCGCTTTCGCCCGACCCACTCGGTGAGGAGGCCCGACGGGCCGTGCAGGACGTGGGCCCCCATCGTCAGCCCGTGCAGCGCGGCGAGTTCCGTCGCGTTCGCCCCGAGGAAGAACCCCCACGCCGTGAGCATCGAGCCGGAGGCCAGCACGCCCCAGGTCTCGGACACTCCGCCCTCCACGATCGACGCCCGGAGGGAGCGCCGCAGGGGCGTGTCGCGCGGGCGGGCGTGGGAGTTCTGCATGGCGAGGCTCGGCCGGTGCGGAATCGTTCGGAGCCTGGGCCATCGCGCGCGGGCGCGCCAGAGAACGGCAGGCCCCGATTTCGGTATGATGCGCGGCCCCATGGAGGACCGCGTGGCCGACACGATCCCGAAGCGACTCTTCGAACAAGCCGTCCAGCGTCCCGAGCAGGCCGCCTACCACGTCAAGGAGAACGGTCTGTGGAGGGCCACGGGCTGGGAGGCCTACGCGAAGGAGGTCATGCAGGCCGCACGGGCGCTCGTCTCGCTCGGTTTCCAGCCCGGGGATCGGGTCTGCATCCTCGGCTTCAACCGGCCCGAGTGGACCATCCTCGACCTCGCGGCGATGGCCGCCGGCGGGGCCTGCGCCGGCATCTACACCACCTGCTCGCCGGAGGAGGTCCAGTACATCGTCCACCACGCGGGGGCCCACCTCATCCTCGTCGAGAACGAGGCGCAGGCGAGCAAGGTCGCGGCCCAGCGCGCGCATCTGCCCGCGCTGCTGCACGTCGTCGGGATGCGCGGTCCGCGCGTCGCGGGCGTCATGTCGTGGGAGGACTTCCTCGCGCGCGGGGAAGCGACGCCGGCGTCGGAGGTCCGCGCGCGGATCGAAGCGCTCGAGCCTTCGGGGCTCGCGACGTTGATCTACACGTCGGGCACGACCGGTCCGCCGAAGGCCGTGATGCTCAGCCACCAGAACCTCGCGTGGACCGCGAAGCAGCTCTGCGAGGTGACGGAGATGGCGCCGGGCGGTCGCGGCCTGAGCTACCTGCCGCTCTCCCACATCGCCGAGCAGATGACGTCGATCCACGGTCCCGTCACGAGCGGCGGCGCGGTGTACTTCGCCGAGTCCATCGACAAGGTGCCGGAGAACCTGAAGGAGGTGCGGCCCACGATCTTCTTCGGCGTGCCCCGCATCTGGGAGAAGTTCCACGCGGCCATCGCCGGGAAGATGAAGACCGCGACCGGGAACAAGGCGCGCCTGCTCGCGTGGGCGCGCAAAGTCGGGGCCGAGGTGAGCGCGCAGCGGAACGCCGGCAAGGAGCCGGGGGCCTTGCTCGCGGCGCAGCATAGGCTCGCGTCACGGCTGGTCTTCACCCCGCTCAAGCAGCTGATCGGGCTGGACCACGCGCTGGTGATGGTGAGCGGCGCGGCCCCGATCGCCCGCGAGATCATCGAGTTCTTCGCGAGCCTCGATCTGCGGGTGCAGGAGATCTACGGCCAGAGCGAGGACTCGGGCCCGACGACCTTCAACCTCAAGCATGCGACGCGCTTCGGCACCGTGGGCGTCCCGATGCGGGGCGTGAAGGTCGTGATCGCCGAGGACGGGGAGATCCTCGTGAAGGGCCCGAACGTCTTCCTCGGCTACTACGCCGACGAGGAGGCGACCCGACAGGCCCTCGACGCCGACGGATTCCTGCATTCCGGCGATCTCGGGGCGTTCGACGCCCAGGGGTTCCTCACCATCACCGGCCGCAAGAAGGACATCCTCATCACGGCGGGCGGCAAGAACATCACGCCCAAGAACATCGAGAGCGCGGTGAAGAACCATCCGCTCGTCGGCGAGGCGGTCCTGATCGGGGACCGCCGCAAGTACCTCACGATGCTCGTGACCCTCGACCCCGACGCGAGCGCGGCGTGGATGAGCGAGCGCGGCCTCTCGTCGAGCCCGCCCGCGGAGCCGTCGATCCGACAGGCGATCCAGGGGCAGATCGACGCGGTGAACGAGAAGCTCGCGCGGGTCGAGCAGGTGAAGAAATTCACCGTGCTGCCGAGGGCGTTCGGGATCGAGACCGGCGAGTTGACCCCGACGCTCAAGGTGAAGCGCAGCGTGGTGAACCAGAACTTCGCCGCCGAGATCGAGGCGATGTACGAGGGCGCTCAGGACTGAGGGCCCGCGCGGCGAGCACGGAGGCGAGGCGGCGAGGACGGTCGCCACGCGCCGCGCACGGGCGGCGCGAAGGTGGGCACGGGCGGCGACTCAGTAGCGCTCGACGTCGGGATCGACGCGCTGCGACCACTCGTCGATCCCGCCCTCGACGTTCCACACGTCCGAGAACCCGAGGCGCAGGCAGTGCTCGGCGGCGCTGCGGCTGCGCACGCCGTGGTGGCAGTAGAGGACGAGCGTCGTCGCGCGGTCGAGCTCGGTGAGCCGGGCGCGGAACGCCTCGTCGAGCAGCTCGCTGCCCTCGATGTGGGCGATGGCCCGCTCCCCCTTGGTCCGCACGTCGAGCAGCAGGTGGGGCTTGCCGCCCTTGCGCATGCGGTCGAGCTGGGCGACCGAGAGGCTCTTCACCTTGGGCGGCGCCATGGGGTTCTCGATGCGGAAGCCGCTCGCCTCGACGCCCTCGACGAAGTCGATGGTGATGCCGTGGGCGCGGCGGGCGCTCGCGCGATCCATCGCGAGGGTCAGCGCCCCGAGATCGAGGACGAGGTCGCCCTTCTCGGGGCCCGCGAGATCGAGCTCCGTGTCGAACGCGCGGTCGACGACCATGCGGACCTGCGGCCGCTCCACCCCCGCGTACCCGCGCAGCGCGGTGACCGCGGCCTCGGTGATGTGCACCTCGGGGGTCTCCGTCGAGAGCGGCCCCGACACGCCCAGCGCGCCCGCGAGCTCGCCCGTGCGGGCCATCTCCGCGAGGATGTCCGCGCCGCCGACGAGGGTGCCGCGGACGTAGAGCTGCGGCAGCGTGGGCCACTGGCCGAAGTCCTTGATGCCCTCCCGGAGCGCCTCGTCCGCGAGCACGTCCACCGTGAGGTAGTCCTCGAGGTGCTCGTCGAGCAGGTCGACGACGCGCGCCGAGAACCCGCACGCGGGCGCGCCGCGGTGTCCCTTCATGAAGAGCACGACCGGCTCCTGCCGGAGGAGGCTCTCGATCCGTGATCGAACGTCCATGCGGGCCGAAGGGACCACGGAGTGGGGCCCTCCGCAAGCGCCCGCGCGCAAGCTCACCAGGGGATCGGTCGGTAGTCCTTCAGGAAGAGGCCGTGGCGGTGCTCGCCGGTCCGGAGCCCGTCGAAGATCGGGTCGACGATGCGGGCCGCACCGTCGACGGCGTCGAGCGGCGGGTGGAAGCCATGCTCCTCGACCTTGCGCGCCGCGATCTCGGCCGGATCCTCGTCGGTGATCCAGCCGGTGTCCACGCTGTTCATGTGGATGCCGTCCTTCACGTAGTCCGCCGCGGAGGTGCGCGTCATCATGTTGAGCGCGGCCTTGGCCATGTTCGTGTGGGGGTGGCGGTCGGTCTTGAACGCCCGGTAGAACTGGCCCTCCATCGCGCTGACGTTGACGATGTGCTTGTCGCGCGAGGGCACGCGGAGCATCAGCGGCTTGAGGCGCGCGTTGAGCACGAAGGGCGCGACCGCGTTCACGAGCTGCACCTCGAGGAGCTCGACGCTCGGCACCTCGTCGAGGGCGAGGCGCCAGCTGTTGCGGCCCCGCAGGTCGACCTGCTGCAGGTCGGCGTCGAGCGCGCCCTCGGGGAAGAGCTGCAGATCCCGGCCCTGATCCTCGGGCAGCAGCGCGAGCTGGGAGAGCGCCGCGGGATCGGTGAGGCCGGCCTCGCGGGCCTGCTGCATCCGCGCCTCGAGCGACGACGACGACGACGACGACCCCTTCCCCGACGCCAGCTGCGGCGCGCTCCGCCGGCGCGCCTCCCAGTGGGCGAGCAAGGGGCGGGCACGCTCGGGCACGTGCTCGCCGGCCTCGGCGGCCATCAGGTGCGCGTAGAACCCCGAGGGGCGCCGCACGGTCTGGCACGCGTTGTTGAGGATGAAGTCGAGCCGCGGCAGCGTGGTCAGCATCTGCTGGCAGAACGCCTCGACGCTCGGGGTGTGGCGCAGGTCGAGGCCGTGCACCTCGAGCCGGCCGCCCCACGCGTCGAAGTCGTCCTCGCGGGCGAAGCGGGCCGCCGCGTCCCGCGGGAAACGCGTGGTGACCACCACGTGCGCGCCCGCGCGCAGCAGCTTGATCGCGGCGTGGTAACCGATCTTCACCCGCGCGCCGGTGATGACCGCGACGCGCCCGCGCAGGTCGGCGGTCTGGTTGCGCCGGGTCCAGTTGAACTCCGCGCAGGGACCGCACATCTGGTCGTAGAACGGGTGGACCGTGCGGAATTCCGCCTTGCAGATGTAGCACTTGCGCGCGTCGAGGAGCTCCGGGGGCGGCCCCTCGGGGGCCTCCGGCGTGTGACCCGGCAGCAGCTGGGGCGGCGTCACGAAGATGGTCGCCCGGCGCAGCGTGCGGATCCCGGTGGTCTCGAGCACCTGGTCGTCGGCCTTGCGGCGGTCGGTCTTCTCCTTGCGGCGGAACTCCTTGGCGAGCTTCCGCATCGACGCGCGGTCGGGCCGCGACACGAGGCCGGCGGCGCGCAGGACGCGCATCCGCGTCTCCTCGTCGAGCTCTGCGAGCAGCCCGCGGTCCGCGACGAGGGCCTCGAGGCCCTCGATCACCGCGGGGATGCGGTCCAGGAACGCATCGCGCCCCAACCCTTCGGTCTTCGTGTCCATCGGGGGGGCGCTGTAGCACGGGCACTCCGCAGCGACAGGACGCCGGAGGCCGCGCGAGGCTTGCACGCCCCCGCGGGCCACCGGATGCTCCCGCGCATGGGCCTCATGACGCAGCTTCAATCCGTCCTCCGCTTCGACGCGGAGCAGCGCGGCAACCCGATCCGACGCGCGTGGGACCGCCTGTCGGAGCAGCCGTTCGGAACCCGGCTCTTCAGCCTCTTCGTGGGCCGCGCGGCCCCCTACACCGGCTCGATCGACGCGCACGTCGTCGAGCTCCGCGAGGGCTACGCGAAGGTGCTGCTCGCCGACAAGCCGAGCGTGCGCAACCACCTCCGCTGCGTGCACGCCATCGCCCTGGCGAACCTCGCCGAGCTCTGCGGCAACGTCGCGGTCGCGTACGCCCTCCCCGACGACGCGCGCTTCATCGTCGCGGGCATGTCGATCGAGTACCTCAAGAAGGCCCGGGGAACGATCACGGCCGAGAGCCGTCCGCCCGTCCTGTCGTCGAGCGCCCGGGCGGAGCACGCGGTGCACGTGGAAATGACCAACGCCGAGGGCGAGGTCGTGGCCCGCGCGACGCTGCGCACGCTGATCGGACCCAAGCGCGAGGCGAAGGGCGAGCGACCCTCGTGAAGATCGCGCTGGTCCAGCTCAACCCCACCGTCGGCGACCTGGCCGGCAACGCCGCGGCGATCGTCGCGCACGCCCGCAGGGCCCATGACGAGGGCGCACGCGTCGCGTTCTTCGCCGAGCTCGCCGTGACCGGGTACGGCCCGCGGGATCTGCTCGAGCGGCCCGCGTTCCTCGACGCCGTCGAGGCGACGTGCGCGGAGCTCGCGCGCGCCCTGCCGCCCGCGCTCGTGTGCCTGGTCGGCGCACCGACGCGCACGCACGATCCCATCGGACGGCCGCTGCACAACTCGGTGCTCGTCCTGCGCGACGGCCGGATCGCGCAGACGATCCACAAGCGCCTGCTGCCGACCTACGACGTGTTCGACGAGGACCGATGGTTCGAGCCCGGCGCAGGCCCCGCGCTCGTCGAGGTCGACGGCACCCGGTTCGGGATCACGATCTGCGAGGACGCCTGGAACGACGTCGAGGTCATGCGGGGCAGACGCTACCGCCGCGACCCGGTGGCCGAGGTCGTCGCCGAGGGCGCCGACGTGATCGTGAACCTCGCGGGCTCGCCCTTCACCCGCGCGAAGCGGGAAGGACGCCCGGCCCTGATGTCCGCCCTCGCCCGCGCGCACGGGCGCCCCGTCGTGCTCGTCAATCAGGTGGGCGCGCACGACGACCTGATCTTCGACGGCGCCTCGCTCGTGGTCGGGCCGGACGGCGCGGCCTGGGCACGCGCCGCGGCGTTCGAGGAGGACCTGCTCGTGACCGAGCTCGCCCCCGGCGGCCCCGCGCGGGTGTGGCCCGAGAGCGACGAGGCCGCGGTCCTCGACGCGCTCGCCCTCGGGGTTCGGGACTACGCCCGCCGATGCGGGCTGAAGAAGGCCATCCTCGGCCTCTCGGGCGGCATCGACAGCGCGCTGGTCGCGTGCATCGCGGTGCGCGCGCTCGGCCCCGAGAACGTGCTCGGCGTCGGGATGCCGAGCCGCTACTCGTCCGAAGGCTCGGTGCTCGACGCCCGCGCGCTCGCGGAGGCGCTCGGGATCGCGTTCCAGCTGGTGCCCATCGAGCCCCTCTTCGCCCCCTACGCCGGGGTGCTCGAAGGGCCGCTCGCGGCCCTCGGGCCGACGCCGGCCGAGGACGTGACGTTCGAGAATCTGCAGGCGCGGCTGCGCATGACGGTGCTGATGGCGCTCGCGAACCGGGCCTCGGCGCTGCTGCTGAACACCGGCAACAAGAGCGAGATCGCGTGCGGCTACTGCACGCTCTACGGCGACATGGCGGGCGGCCTCTCGGTGCTCGCGGATCTGTTCAAGACCTTCGTCTACCGCGTCTCGCGCGAGGTCAACCGGCAGGCCGGCCGCGCGGTCATCCCCGAGAGCACGCTGACCAAGCCCCCGAGCGCGGAGCTCCGGCCCGACCAGACCGACCAGGACTCGTTGCCGCCGTACGACGTGCTCGACGCCATCCTCGAACGGCTCGTCGAAGGGCAGCAGGGGAGCGCCGAGATCGTCGGGCTCGGCTTCGACCCCGCGACCGTCGCGCACGTCGCGCGGCTCGTGCGGACCATGGAATTCAAGCGACGACAGCTCCCGCCGGGGCTCATCGTGACCGGCAAGGCGTTCGGGCCGGGTCGACGCATCCCGGTCGCCCAGCGCTGGGGGTACTGAGCCGATGTCCGACGAGCTCGTCCGGCCCGGCCGCGCGTGGGCGGTCACCGCGGTCGCGACCGCCGCGATGACGGTCAGCTACCTCGATCGTCAGGTGCTCGCCGTGCTCGCTCCGACGATCACCGCCGCGCTCTCGATCTCGGACGAGACCTACGGGTGGCTCGCCTCGGCGTTCTCGCTCGCCTATCTCTTCAGCGCGCCGTGGGCCGGACGCTGGCTGGAGGCCGTCGGGGTCCGGCGGGGGATGGTGATGGCGGTGGCGCTGTGGACGCTCGTGTCCGCGGGCCACGCGCTCGTCCCGGGTGTGGGCGCGCTCTTCGCGTTGCGGCTGGCGCTGGGGTTCGCCGAGGCGCCGTCGTTCCCGGGCGCGTCGGCGGCCATCGCGCGCACCCAACCCCCCGCGACGCGGGCGCGGGCGCTCGGCATCCTCTTCACCGGCAGCTCGCTCGGCGCGATGGTGGCCCCTCCGCTCGCGACGGCGCTCGCCGGCACCGCGCTCGGTTGGAGGGGCACCTTCGCCGCGGTGGCCCTCGTCGGACTCGCGTGGGTGCCGGCGTGGCTCTGGATCACCTCCGGGATCGAGGTGCGCCGACGGCTCGACGGCGACGCCAGCGCGACGCCCGCGAAGGCCGCATCGCTCCGCGACATGCTCGTGCATCCCGCCGTTCGCCGCGCGTGCGTGCTGGTGCTCGCGAGCGCGCCTGTCTTCGCGTACGGGCTCCTCTGGGGGAGCAAGCTGTTGACCGACGGGTTCGGCGTGGCCCCCACCGACGTCGGCCGCTACCTGTGGGTGCCGCCGCTCGGCTTCGATGTGGGCGCCGTGGCCTTCGGCGCGCTCGCAGGGCGGCACACCGCCCGCACGGGGAACGATCGTTCACCGCTCGGGCCGGTCCTCGTCGCGCTCGGCATGGGGCTCGGGCTCGGGCTGCTGCCGCTCTGCCGGACCCCCGACGCGGCGATGGCCGTCTGCGGCCTGGCGATGGCCGGGGCCGGCGGGCTCTTCGCGATGCTCACCGCCGAGATGATCGCCGGGGTCGGCCCCGCCCTGGCGGCCTCGGCCGGGGGATTCACCGCGGCCGCGCAGTCCCTGGCGTACATCGTCGCCAACCCGCTGATCGGGCGCAGCCTCGATCGGTTCCACGACCATGGCACGGTCGCGCTCGCGATCGCCGCGTGGCTCGTGCCCGGCGCCCTCGTCTGGCTCGGGACCCGACCCGACGCGACGCCGACCGATCGAGGGTCGACGAAGATCGGATAGTCTTCGCCCCCGATGAGCACCGAACGAGGCCTGTATCCCGAGATCGCGCCGCATGCCCAGGGCATGCTGAAGGTCTCCGACTTGCACACGCTGTACTGGGAGGAGTCGGGCAACCCCGCGGGCAAGCCCGTGGTGTTCCTGCACGGCGGTCCCGGCGGCGGCACCGACCCGAAGCAGCGTCGCTTCTTCGACCCCGACCGCTACCGCATCGTGCTCTTCGATCAGCGCGGCTGCGGCAAGAGCACGCCCCACGCGTGCCTCGAGGACAACACGACCTGGACCCTCGTCTCGGACATCGAGGCGCTCCGTCGACACCTCGGCATCGAGCGCTGGCAGGTGTTCGGCGGGAGCTGGGGCAGCACGCTCGCGCTCGCGTACGCGCAGGCGCACCCCGACCGCGTCAGCGAGCTCGTGCTGCGGGGCATCTTCCTGCTGCGGGCGCAGGAGCTGCGCTGGTTCTACCAGCACGGCACGAGCGAGCTCTTTCCCGACGCCTGGGAGGACTACCTCGCGCCGATCCCCGAGGCCGAGCGCGCCGACCTCATCACCGCGTACCACGCGCGGCTGACGAGCGACGACCCGAAGGTGCGGCAGGAGGCCGCGCGGGCGTGGTCGGTGTGGGAGGCGCGCACCAGCTTCCTGCTGCCCAAGGAGGACCACGTGCAGCGCTCGGCCGGTGACGCGTTCAGCCTCGCGTTCGCCCGCATCGAGTGCCACTACTTCGTGAACCGCGGCTTCCTCGCGCACGAGGACCAGCTGCTCGACGACGTCTCGAAGATCCGGCACATCCCGGCCGTGATCGTGCAGGGCCGCTACGACGTGGTCTGCCCCGCGACGAGCGCCTGGGCGCTGCATCGGCGCTGGCCCGAGGCCGACCTGAAGATCATCGACGACGCCGGACACTCCGGCTACGAGCCGGGCATCCTGCGCGCGCTCGTCGCGGCGACCGACCGCTTCGCGGGCTGACCGCGGCGGAGGGCGTTCCGGCACGAACGAGGAGGCCCTGCCCTCGGACTCCGAGGCGCAGGGCCGTGTGCGTCAGGTGCCGCGTGGAGCGGCCGCGGAGCGATGGGAGATCCGTTCGCAGACGCTCAGGCGGGGACCGCGGCGAGCATCTCGGGCCGCGTCACGTCGAGGCGCTGCACCCGGGACTGCAGCAGCGCGATGATCTGCTGCTCGCTCCGCGGCGTCTCTCCGAGGTCGACGAAGTGCGATGCGAGCGACTTCCAGTTCTTGGTCATCAGGAGGAACCAGACCTGGAAGAAGTCGATGCCCTCGAAGACGATCGCCTCGGCCGCGACGTACTTCGCGCGGTTCTGCAGCAGCTCGGCGGGGTGCTCGGTCCAGTGCCGGTTCGCCTGAAGGTGATGCGAGATGTGGTAGCCGTCGTTGAAGGCGCGGCGGTTGTACCGGACGTTGATGCAGGTGATCGACGACTTGAGGCTGTTGCCCGGATCCGAACCGTCGATGAACGCGTGCTGGCCCCAGTTGCCGGCCATCATCAGGAAGCGGCACAGCAAGAACGGCACGATGAACACCGTCAGGGTCGGGGCCGGCGCGAACGCGAACCCCACCGCCACGAGCGCGTAGAACGAGAGCTCGCCCACCAGCAACCACAGCACGAGGCGCGCGCGCTTCTTGCCGAGCTGGTAGCCGCCGAGGCGGAACATCGCGAGGAAGAAGAAGTCCGACCAGTAGCGGAAGAAGTCGAGCGCCGAGTCGCGCTGGTACTTCATCGTCGAGCTCAGGTCGCGCGGCAGGTTGCCCTCCGCGTGGTGCATCGTGATGTGGTGGATGTAGTAGGTCTCCGGCGTCTCGCCGCAGAGCGGGCCGAGCACCCACGGAATGTAGAACTTCAGACCGTTGTACTGACGCTTGAACAGCGGCCGATGGCTCGTGTTGTGAAGCATCAGGATGTAGCGATCGAAGAACACGCCGAAGAGGAGCGCCCAGTAGAGGGGCGCCATCCACCACCGAAAGTTGCCCGGCCAGAAGAGGAACGCGGCGGTCGGCAGCAGGACGAACGTCATCTGCAGCGTCAGCCACACGAAGGGCAGGTCGCGCGGATCCCGGATCAACGCGAGCGCGGCACGCTCGAGCGCGTTGTAGCTCGTCGGGGGGACGAAGACCGGGTCGGTGAGGTGCAGTTCGCGGGCTGTCATGGGGGTGTCCGGGGGCCACCATGCGGCGCGGGGACGCGCTCCGCAAACCAGCCCCCGATGCCGTGCGAGAAAACTCAAGCTCCAAGGACGCGGGGCCGACGAGGGGCGGGGCCCGCGGGCCGGGCGGCGGCTCCCGAACGGGCCACCGGCGGCGGGCTCGCGGGGCGGGCGCAGCCACGGTCGTGCGGCCAGAACTTCGCGCGGAGGGGACCCGTCTGGTAGGACCCTCCCATGCGCAGCTTGCTCCGCGCCGCGCTCTCGCTCGTCGGGCTCGCGGTCGTCCTCTACGTCTGGTTCTTCGTGCCGCTCGGCGCGCGCACGCTGCACGAGCACTCCTTGCGGATCGCGGCCACGGAGCCCGCGCGCGAGCTGGGTGACGAAGTGCACGAGGCGACCGAGCGGGCCGCCGAGCACGTGCAGGAGCAGTGGCAGGCCCGCTACGGCGACGCCGGGGTGCGCTGAGACCGGGCGGGGCGGCCCGACGTGCCACGGGCCGGCGCGGAACCCGAGCGCCCGTCGACGCCGCTCACCCGGCGGCGGGCGGCAGTCCGAAGAAGTCCGCGATCCGGCGCGAGACCTCGTCCGGACGCTCGGTCGGGAAGTCGTGCCCCGCGCCGGGGAGGACCTCGAGCCGCGCCCCGGGGATGCGCTCGGCCAGCAGCACGCTGTTGCCCATCGGGAGCAGCCGATCGGCGTCGCCCGTCAGCACCAGCGTCGGGGACGCGATGCGGTGCACGTCTCGGCTCACGTCGTGCAGCCCGCCCGCGAGCATCTGACCGAGCAGCGCGAGGCGGTTTCGCGGCTCGGACGCGGCCAGCGCCACCCACTCGTCGACGATCGAGGGACGAGACGCCAGGACGTCGGGCGCGAGGACCCACGGGGCCGTGTGCCGCATCTGATCTTCGACCGACATGCGCGCCGTCCGGAGCATCGCGAGCACCGCCGGGATCGAGGCCCGCTGGGCGTGACGGCCCCCCATCGTCGTCGCCGCGAGCACGAGCCGGTCGACCCGCGAAGGGTGCCTCAGCGCCAGCTGCTGCGCGACCATCCCCCCGAGCGAGATGCCGAACACGTGGGCGCGCTGCACCCCCGACGCCTCGAGCACGGCGGCCACGTCGTCGGCCATGTCCGCGGTGCCGAAGCCTGGCCCGGGGGCGTCGCTGCGACCGACGCCGCGGTTGTCCATCACGAGCACCCGCGCACGCCGCTCGAGGTGCGGCCGGAGGTCGTACCAGTATCGGCTCGAGCGCGAGAGACCGCGGATCAGCAGGACCGACGGGGCGTCCTCGCGGCCCGAGAGCTCGTAATAGAAGCGAAGCCCGCGGTGCACGGCGTGCGGCATGGCGGCAACGTATCGCGAACCACCCTCCGCGACGAACCGTTTGCGCCGGCGCGCAGCGCGCGCGTGCTAGACCGGAGCCCTCCATGGCGAAGCGAACCAAGGGCGCGGCGGGCGGCGCCGGGCATGTCGACGCAGAGACCACGCGGCGCGGACGCGGAGCTGCGGGCGAGGACAAGCCCGCCGCGGGCATCGCGCGCGCGCCCGAGACCCTCGAGATCGTCGGGGCCCGCGAGCACAACCTCGACATCGAGCGCCTCTCGATCCCGAAGAACGCCCTCGTCGTGCTCACGGGGCCGAGCGGCTCGGGCAAGTCGTCGCTCGCGTTCGACACCGTCTACGCGGAGGGCCAGCGCCGGTACGTGGAGTCGCTGTCGTCGTACGCACGGCAGTTCCTCGGCCGCCTCGAGCGGCCCGCCGTCGAGCGGCTCGAGGGCCTCTCGCCGACCATCGCCATCGAACAGAAGAGCGCCACCGGCAACCCCCGCTCGACCGTCGGGACGATCACCGAGATCCACGACTACCTCCGGGTCCTCTGGGCGCGCGCCGGGACCCAGCACTGCATCGTGTGCGGCGAGGAAGTCCGCGGGCGCAGCCTCGATGAGATCGTGGCCGACGTGCTCGCCCTGCCTGCGGGCACGCGCTTTCTCGTGCTCGCACCGCTCGTGTCCCAGCGGAAGGGGGAATTCCGCGAGGTCTTCACCGAGCTCGCGGGGCGCGGCTTCGCGCGGGTCCGCCTCGACGGCGCCGTGCATCGGCTCGATGCCCTTCCGACCATCGACAAGAAGAAAAAGCACGACCTCGACCTCGTCGTCGATCGCCTGAGCTGCGCCGTGTCCGATCGCGCCCGCATCGCAGACGCCATCGAGCTCGCGCTCCGCGAGGGCCAGGGCGAGGTGAAGGTCGAGCCCGAAGGCGGCGCGCGGCCGATGCGCTTCGGCACGTCCCGCAGCTGCTGTGGCCGGGCCTACCCCGAGCTCGCACCCACCTCGTTCTCGTTCAACTCGCCGCTCGGGATGTGTCCGGATTGCAATGGCCTGGGCACATGCACCGAGATCGATCCGAGCCTCGTCGTGCCCGACCCGAGCCTCTCGATCCGACAGGGCGCCATCGCGCCGTGGAAGACCTCGATGGAGCGCGGCGAGGGCTGGACGTTCCGGATCGTCGAGGCGATGGCCGAGGCCACCGGGGTCGACCTGGACGCCCCCTTCGAGTCGCTCTCCTCGACCCTCCAGGGCCAGGTACTGCACGGGCTCGAGGGCAAGAAGATCCGCGTGAACTGGGGCGAGGAAGGCACGGAGTCCCACGGCAGCTGGGGGGTCCGCTTCCAGGGCGTCATCCCGACCTTGATGCGCCGTTACCGGGACACGACGAGCGAGCGGATGCGCGAGCAGCACCGGCGCTACCTCCGCGAGGTCCCCTGCGAAGGCTGCGGCGGCAGTCGGCTCCGCGCCGAGTCGCGGGCGGTCCGCGTCTCGGGCCGCGGCCTCGACGCGGTCGGGCGCGCGACGGTCCACGACACGGCGGCGTGGTTCCGCGACGGGCTCGCGCTGAGCCCGCAGGCCCGGCACATCGCCGAGGGCGTGCTCCGAGAGATCGAGAGCCGCCTCGGGTTCCTCGTCGATGTCGGGCTCGGCTACCTCACGCTCGATCGCGCAGGCCCCTCGCTCTCGGGCGGAGAGGCGCAGCGGATCCGGCTCGTGTCGCAGCTGGGCAGCGAGCTGTCGGGCGTGATCTACGTGCTCGACGAGCCGTCGATCGGCCTTCACCCGCGGGACAACGAGCGGCTCCTCGGCACGCTCCGCCACCTCCGGGACCTGGGCAATTCCGTGCTGGTGGTGGAGCACGACGCCGAGACGATCCTCGCCGCCGACCACGTGATCGACTTCGGCCCCGGGGCCGGCCGCCTCGGAGGCAAGGTCGTGTTCGAAGGCCCCCCCTCGGCCCTCGCGGGCGCGACGGGCAGCCTCACGGCCGACCACATGAGCGGGCGCCGCTCGATCGCGGTGCCGTCGAGCCGACGCACCCCCTCGGGGCACCTGACGATCCGCGGCGCCCGCGAGCACAACCTCAAGAACGTCGACGTCCGCGTGCCGCTCGGCTGCTTCGTCGCGATCACCGGACCGAGCGGCGCGGGCAAGAGTTCGCTCGTCGACGGGATCCTCCTGCCGGCGCTGGCCCGGGCCCTTCATGGCGCGAGCGAGCCCGTCGGTGCCCACCGCACGATCGAGGGCCTCGCCGGCATCGACAAGGTCATCGCGATCGATCAGCGACCGATCGGACGCACGCCACGGAGCAACGCCGGCACGTACACCAAGGCGTTCGACGAGATCCGCACGATCTTCGCGGCGCTTCCCGATGCCCGGGCCCGCGGCTGGGACGCCGCCCGCTTCTCGTTCAACGTGAAGGGCGGGCGCTGCGAGAGCTGCCAGGGGGACGGCCTGGTGAAGGTCGAGATGCACTTCCTCTCCGACGTCTACGTCACGTGCGAGGTGTGCGGGGGGCGGCGCTACGACGCCGAGACCCTGAGCATCCGCTACAAGGGCAAGAACATCGGGGACGTGCTCGAGACGAGCATCGCGGAGTGCCTGGAGCTCTTCGGAAGCCATCCGTCCCTCGCGCGCATCCTGCGGACGCTCTGCGACGTCGGCCTCGGCTACGCGCACCTCGGTCAGCCGGCCCCGACGCTGAGTGGAGGCGAAGCGCAACGCGTGAAGCTCGCCCGCGAGCTCGCCCGCACACAGACCGGCCGGACCCTCTACCTGCTCGACGAGCCCACGACCGGGCTGCACTTCGAGGACGTGCGACAGCTCCTCGGCGTGCTCGAGCGCCTCGTCGAGGGCGGCAACACGGTCGTCGTGGTCGAGCACCACCTCGACGTCATCAAGTGCGCCGACCACGTGATCGACCTCGGGCCGGAGGGCGGAGACGCCGGCGGACACGTCGTGGCGACGGGGACCCCGGAGGCCCTCTGCGCCAACCCCGAGAGCATCACGGGACCGTGGCTCGCGCCGCTGCTTGAGGGTCCGCGAAGGGCCGAAAGCGTCCCGGAACGAGCGGCCCTCAAGCGGGGCCCGAAGCGCGGCGTTCGCCCATCGAAACAAGCGTTCTGAGGCCCTCGGCGCGGGCCTCGCCGGGGCCTACGTGTCACGGTGGAACCCGTGGCACGCGCACGCAGCACCTCCCAATCCACCCCTCGATCGAAGGCCGCCAAGGCGAAGGCCGCGACCGGAGACGCGTCGCTCGCGCCCGGCGCTGCGGTGGGGGTCGACGACGCGGCGTTGGTGCCCCCCGAACGACGCGGCTGAGGGCGCATCCCCGACCGACGTCGCCGCGCTTCCGGCGCAGGCGGAGGCCGCCCCGAAGGAGGCCCCGACGACCCCCGATCCGGGCCTCCTCACCCGCGCGAGGACCACGCCGCTGACCCGCGACGGGGTCGAGACCCTCGCGAAGTCCGCGTCCCCGGAGGCCCTCGAGGCGACGCTCTCGCTCGCCCTCGAGCAGCGGGACCTGAAAGCGGCGACCGTGCTCGCCTTCGGAGTCGCGGCGGCGGGCACGCCGATCGACCCCGACCACGTCGCGCTGCTGCTCGCCGATCTCGATCCACGGGAGCGCGTGCCCGCCCTCCTGCGCGCGTGCCGCGGCGACGGCCTCGAGGTCATGCGGCGTGCGCTCGAGCTCGGACAGCTCAGCCACGATCGGGAGGCCGTCGTCGCCTTCGTGGCGTCGCGACAGCTCGGCGAACCGCCGTGGCCGAGCCCGTGGCCGGGCCTCCTTCGGAGCATCGCGCGCCACCCGCTCGGCGCCGACGCGAGCGTGCTGCTGGGCAGCGCGATCCTGCGCTCGGGGGACCCGCACGCGCGGGAGATCGGAGCGACCGCCGTCGAGGCCGCCGAGGAGAGCCATGCGGGGGCCACGGTCGCGCGGTGGCTCGAGGGGTGGGAGCGGCCCCTCCTCGACGCCCTGCCGGACACCGAACCGCCGCGGGTCGTGACCGGCTACACGGTGCGGAAGGCGATCGCACGCCCCGGGCGCAACGACCTCTGTCACTGCGGCAGCGGCAAGAAATACAAGCGCTGCCACGCCCCGCTCGACGACGCCGAAGAGCGCACTGCCGAGGCGCCCCACGTCGACCTCACGAAGCTGAGCGCGACGGACGTCGAAGGGATGCGCATCCAGGAAGTGCTCGGGCTGCCCCTCGACCGGCTGCAACGGCCGGCCCTCCTCGCGGCGACCCGCCAGCTCCGCGCCTATCACCGCTGGACGGACACCGAGCGTGCCCTCGAGGTCCTCGCCGCACAGACCGAGGGCGAGGCCGGGTTCCTCGAGGTCGACGAGCTGCGGGTGGACCTCATCGAGGAGGCCCTGCGGATGGCGGTCGTCGACGTGGTCGACCGTCAGCTCGCGCAGGTCACGGACCGCGAGGCGCTCGAGGCGACGTTGCGCGCCGAGCGCGCGTGCGTGCGCCCCGGGCCGGACACGCTCGCCATCCTCGAGGCCCAGGCGAAACGGGGCCTCCAGGGGGACATCGACGCCACGGCGGACGTCGCGTTCGCCCTCCTCGATCACGCCCCGGCGCTCGGCGTGCTCGTGGCGCGGGGCGCGCTGGACCCCGAGCGGCCCCAGTACGGGGACTCCCTGCTCGACGAGATCGAGCTGGCGCGTGACCGCCTGGAGCTCCCCCCTTTCGATCGGTTCGGACCGCTCTACGACACCTGGATCGAGCGGGAGGAGTCGGTGCACGCGCGCGAGCAATCCCTCGCGTCGGAGGTCACCAAGCTCCGTCAGGAGCAGCAGGGCGTCGCCCGCGAACGAGAAGAACGAAAGGCGCAGATCATCGGGCTCGAGCACGAACTTCGCGAAGTCCGCGAGAAGCTCGAGCGCCTCCTGCAACGCGAAGCCGTCGCCGCACCGGAGGCCCTCGCGATGGCCGCCCAGCGGGCGTCGGACGAGCGCGCGTTGCGCCTGACGCGCAAGCTCGACGAGCTGAAGGCCCTGCTCGCGGAGGGTCACGTCGAGCGGAGCGCCCTGCGTGAACGCATCGCGGCGCTCGAGACCGCGCAGGCCGAGGCCGCGGCGCCGGAGCCCGCGCCAGGGGCACCGCAAGAAGGGGGAGACGCAGGGGCCGATGCCGAGTTCGAAGGCCAGGGCGTCGACGACACGACCCTGCCCGCCCGGATCCCGACCTACGGACGGAAGGCGCTCGAGGCGCTGCAAGCGCTGCCCTCGAAGGTGGTCCGCGCGGCGGTGTCCATCACCGGACGCCTCGGTGCCGGCGACCGCGCGGCGTGGCGGGACGTGAAGCGGATGCAGGGCATGGAGTCGGTGTGGACGGCGCGGCTGGGGATCCACCACCGGCTCATCTTCACGGTCACGGAAGACGGCCTCGCCGTGCTCGACGTCGTGACCCGCGAGAACCTCCTCACCTCCCTCGAGCGCTACCGCTGAGACCACGCCCCACGGCCCGCCGCGCCCGCAAAGGCCTCGCGGGCTCGCGCGGGCTCGAGGGACGGGTGGATCGGGCGCAGGCGCGATTGACAGGGCGCAGGAGGAGTGGGCACGGTCGCCTTCGATGCGCCGCCTTTCGTCGTTCGTGCTCTGGGTCGTGGGGTCTCTGGCGTCGGGGTGCGCTCCGGGGCTGGAGGTGGCGGTGGACGTGCGGACGGACCTGGTGTCGGCGCTGGAGTTCGACCGCGTGGAGGTGTCGCTCGACGGCGCGCCGGCGGCGGTGAGTCGGCCCGGGGCGGCGGAGGATTTTCGGGTCGGCGTCCGCACGGCGGAGTTCAGCGGGCTCTCGCGGGGACGCCACGAGGTGGTGGTGCGGCTGGCCCTCGGGGAGCGGACGACCCTGGCGCGGAGGGTCGCGCTGCGCCTGGAGGGCTCGGTCATCTTGCCGGTGGTGCTCACGCGGGATTGCCGGGGCGTGGAGTGCCCGGGCAGCGGCACCGTGACCGACAGCGAGTGCCTGGGCGGGCGCTGCGTCGAGCCCGGGTGCTCGCCGCTCGACCCGACCTTGTGCGCGCCCCCGGAGTGCATGGGCGACGGCGACTGCGCCAGCGCGACGGACTGCGCCGAGCCGCGCTGCGCCGAGGGCGTGTGTCTGGAGGTGTCGCGCCAGGGCGCGTGCCCCGCGGGGGAGGCGTGCGTGCCCGGCGACGGCTGCGTCGTGGTGCCCGGGAGGGACCCTTCGGATGCGGGGCCGCCCGACGCGGGCTCGATGGACTCGGGTCCGCCCGACGCGGGCGCGATCGACGCGGGACCGCCGGACGCAGGCGCGATGGACGACGCAGGTCCGCCCGACGCGGGGCTTGCGCTCGGTCCGCCGAGCTGCGCGACGCCAGGCCCGGGCCGCACCGACTGCGGTCCCGCGCCGGGCGAGGACTGCTGCGTGAGCCCGCGGGTGACGGGGGGCATGTTCTACCGGAGCTACGACGGGGTCTCGTCGGGGTTCATGGACAGCTCGTACCCGGCGACGGTCTCGACCTTCCTGCTCGACAAGTACGAGGTGACGGTCGGTCGCTTCCGGCAGTTCGTGGCGGCCGTGGAGGCCGGGTGGAGGCCGACGCCCGGGGAGGGTCGTCACACCCACCTGAACGGCGGCGCGGGCCTCGCCAACAGCGGCCCTGCCGGGGGATACGAGTCGGGGTGGGACCCGGCGTGGACCGCGATGCTGCCGACGACGGCCGCGGCTTGGACCACCGCGCTCTCTTGCGATGCGGAGTACTCGAGCTGGACCGACACCGCGGGCGCGAACGAGGGCAAGGCGCTCAACTGTCTGACCTGGACCTCGGCGCAGGCGTTCTGCCTTTGGGACGGGGGCTTTCTGCCGAGCGAGGCGGAGTGGAACTACGCGGCTTCGGGCGGCGACGAGCGGCGCGTCTACCCGTGGTCGTCGCCGCCGGGCTCGACGTCCTTCGACCCGACCCGCGCGGTCTACGGCCCCGAGACCGTCGCGCTCGTGGGCAGCAGGCCCGCGGGCGACGGGCGCTACGGGCAATCGGACCTCGCGGGGAACGTCACCGAGTGGGCGCTCGACGAATTCGTGAGCCCCTACGCTTCCGGCACGTGCACGGACTGCAGCCACCTGCTGCCCGCCTCCTCCTACCGGGCGCTCCGGGGCGGCGGATTCGCAAGCTATGCGGCGACGCAGTTCCTGGCTTCGAGTCGCAACTCCGGCATCCCGACGGCGCTCTACATCGACGCCGGGGCCCGGTGTGCGCGGACCCCCTGAACCCTCGACGAGCCGATCTCGACCGTCCGCGAGCCGTGGCGGGGCGATCACGAGAACGCCGCCGGCGCATCGTCGGCGAGCCGCCCGTCGCGCAGAGGGTCATTGCAGTCGACCCGCCTGTGACCACAAGCTCCTGGGATGACCTTCAGGACGGACGCATCGCGC
>CAIKNO010000331.1 GCA_903828805.1 uncultured Sandaracinus sp.
CGACTCGGCCACGTCGCAAGGTCCGGCGGCGGCCCGGCAACCGGTCCCCGCGATCGCGAGGCCGTCGATCGGACACGACGCCGACGTCCCGCTGCACGCGTCCGCCACGTCGCATGGACCGGCCGATGCGCGGCACTCCGTCGACGCGGGCGTGAATCCGTCCTCCGGACACCCCGGCGACGACCCCGTGCACGACTCCGCCACGTCGCACGCACCCGACGACGCGCGGCACTCCGTCGATGCCCCCGCGAACCCGTCCGCGGGACACGCTGTCGACGACCCCGTGCACGACTCCGCCACATCGCACGCACCGGCCGACGCGCGGCACTCCGTCGATGCCCCCGCGAACCCGTCCGCGGGGCAGATCCCGGAGCTGCCTGTGCAGAACTCCGCCACGTCGCACGCGCCGGAGGCCGGCCGGCAGATCGCCATCGCAGGACCGAACGCGCACGTCGGCGAGCAGCAGTCACCCGCCATCAGGTTCCCGTCGTCGCAGGCCTCCGGGCCCTCGAGGACGCCGTTGCCGCAGCGCACGAAGTTGATGCGGCCGAAGTGATCGAGCGCGCGCCGCGCGAGCGAGGACGGCTGGGTGTTGGTCGGGGCCAGCGTGTAGTTCGGCGCGGTGCCCCCGAACGTATCGCCGCCTGCGACCCACGCGGCGCCCGCGCTCCCCGTCGAGTCCGCGTTGCGGGCGACGTAGATGGCCGTGAACCCGATCGACACGAGGCCCGGCGCGGTGCCCGTCCCGCCGTTCGAGAACGTGATGGCGCCGTAGGAGCGGTCGCTCGCGTCGCCGTCGAGGATCCCGATCGAGTCGAGCACGGTCCACGTCGGGAACACCGTGCCGTCGGGCGTCCCGTCGTCGTTCGCGTCGATGTCGACCGCGAGGGTCGGGGCCACCGCGGACCGAAGCAGCATGAAGGTGACCGAGGCGTTCTCGATCTCCGAGCCCGAGTCGGCCGAGAACCACGGCCCGGCCCAGCCCGATGCGCCCGCCGCGGTCACCGAGACCGCCGACGGATCGACCACGAAGGTCGCGCCCACCTGGCGCAGCACGAGGTAGCCGCCGGGCGGCACGCTCACGCCGAGCGCGCCGAGGTTGAAGATCGTCTGCACGTCGCCGGGTCCGACGTCGCCCTCGACGCCGACCAGGTAGAGGTTGGCGAGGTTGTCGGCGGTGGCCCCGGCGTTGCGCAGCTCGACGGCCTCGTTCGGCGCGTCGGTGCCTGGTGGGTTGATCAGCAGCTCGTTGATGACCATCGACTGCGCCTCCGCCACGGGGACGAGCGCGAGCGTGGACAGGGCGACCAGGAGGCAGGCGGAGACATGACGCATCGGCGGAGTCCTTCGGAGGGGGCGAAGTCGAACGCGCAGGGCCGGACGGTGCCCGCGCTGAGGCCACTTGTCGAGGGCGGGCCCGGAGGTCGATGCGTGCCGGTCGTCCGACGAGACCGCCATGCACCGCCGCAGACGCGCCCGGGGTCACGCGCCCGATCGACCGGAGGCCGTGCCCGGCGTGCGCTCGTCGAACGCGAGCCAGACGTGCGCGGGCGGCGCCTCGCTCCGCACGACGGGTTCGGAGCGCACGGGCGCGAGCGCGACGCGGAGACGCTCGTCCTCTTCCGCGCTTCCCATGCCCAGCAGCCGGCCCGCGTAGACGAGGGCCACGCTCGCCGCTCAGCAACCGAGTCCGTGCTTCTGCGAGATCGCGGCGAGCTCGTCCATCGCGCTCTCGCTCGCGGCGCGTGCATGTTCGTGCTCAGACCGGCGGCCGGTCCGCGGGGTGGTGAACGCCGTCGTGGACCGGCACGTCCGGGATCAGGAACGGGTTGACCCCCTCCAGGCAGCCGACGTTGTAGCCGTACTGGTCCGGGAACGAGCGCCGCTGGTGGTGCGTGTAGATGCCGCACACGCCGCAGAAGTGGTGCCGCGCCACCCTCGTGTTGAACTGGTACAGCCGCAGGTGCTCGGCCCCCTGCACGATTCGGATGCCGTCCAGCAAGACCGATGCGACCACGGCGCCCTTGCGCCGGCAGATCGAGCAGTCGCAGCGCCGCGGATTGACGATGCCTTCGGGCAGGGTGAGTTCCAGCACCACCGCGCCGCAGTGGCACGACAAGCGGTGCCGGGCCTGGATGACGGTATCGCCCACTTTCTTGATCGACATGGTCCCTGCTCCTGCGTTCCGGCGGCTTGCCGTGGAACATCACCCGGCGGCCGCCGCCGCGCTCACCAGGCGGAAGCGGGGCCGTCTCCGCCCCTCGTGCTCCACGTCCTCCACGAACATCGCGAAGGGACGCACCCAGCCGCCCGAGCGGTTGTAGAGCGGCCGGTACAGCACCATCGGCTCGAGCGACTCGCTGTGCCGCACCACCCCGATCACCTCGTATTCGCCGCCCTTGTAGTGGCGGTAGCGGCCGGGCTGGATGAAGGGCAGGTCGGGGAGGTCGTCGGCCATGGCGTCGAAGTGCGGGGAGCGGTCAGGGAAGCCCCAGCGAGGGTGTGCATGGACTGCATGAGCACATCGAAAAAGTCCAGGCCGAGGAAGCACTCCTGCAGGACGGCTGTCGACGCCTTGACCCGGTCCTCCTGGCGCTTCCGGTCTTCGCGACCGCGCCGGAAGCCCGCGGCCCCCCGGCTCGAAGCGCAGGCTGCGCAGGAGCGCTTTCGAGCGGACGTTCCTCGCCTGGAGCACCGACCCTGCACCGCGGCAGACGCGCCGCCGCAGACGCGCCCCCGCAGACGCGCCCGGGGTCACGCGCCCGATCGACCGGAGGCCGTGCCCGGCGTGCGCTCGTCGAACGCGAGCCAGACGTGCGCGGGCGGCGCCTCGCTCCGCACGACGGGTTCGGAGCGCACGAGGCTCAGGGTGCGGCAGTACGCGCAGGCGGCCAGCCCCGTGTCCGCGTCGGGCGCCGGAAGTGCGGCCGCGCAGGAAGGACACACGAGCGCGGTGAGCCGTGCGCCGGATCGGGACGACGTCCCCTGCGCGAGGGAGCGCCCCGCCTCGTCGCGCGCGGTCGGAGAGGCCGGCAGCAACGCGCGCAGGGCCGGACACGCCTCGGTCGCGCGCCGGGCCGGCCAGGCCTCCCAGACCACGCCACATCCCTCGCAGACCAGCGCGAACGACGCGGCGGGCGTCTCCTGTGCCCGCACGACGAGCGGCCGCACGCACGCTTCACAGCACGGGTGCCCGCGCCGCGCGTCCACCGCGAGGCCGAAGTCGCGACGGTCCTCGGCGTGCGTGGAGGGCGGACGGAGCGCGACGCCGTGGGCGAAGCGGAGGACGCGCGCGACGCCCTGCGGCTCGAGCGCGATGGCCTCGGCGCAGGAGGCGCACTCGACCTGCGTCGCATCGGGGCGCAGCACCGGTGTGTCCTCGCCGCACGCCCCGCACCGCACCTCGAAGGCCGCGCGGACGAAGCGTGCCGCCGCCGCGGGCGGCACCAGGGTCGGGCGGGGCAGCGGGTGGGCGCAGTCGGGGCACTGGCGACGACCCGGCACGAAGACCCCACAGCGCACACAGAGCGAGAGCTCAGCCATGGACGGGAGCCTACCAGCTTGCCGAACGCCGACCGGAGACGGCGCCGCAGGCGGCCAACGCAGGGGCGCACGGGCCACGGGGGGCGCGGCGGGCGCGCGTCCACGCACGCCGCGGCGCACACGGATCACGGGCCTGCCGCCCCCTCCGCGCGTGCGGGCGCGACGGGATGCCCGGCCTCGGGGAGCGCTTCGAGCCGCACGGCGCCGATGCCCGCGGGACCGCCGACGCGCCCACGATCCTTGGTCCTGCCGGGCGTCACGTGGTAGGCGCGCGCTTCATGACGGAACGACTCGAGCTCGGCCCCTTCGTCGCGATGCGTGCGCAGGCGTTCTCGTACGTGCGCATCGACGCGCGGGGCTATTTCGACCCTCGGCAGCTGGTCGCCGCGCTCTCCGACCCACGCCTCGGGCAGTTCATCGCCGAGAGCCGTCGCGCGGCGGTGTTGCTGAACGCGTCGGCCGTGGAGCGCATCGGGACCGAAGACACCGAGTGGCTGAGCACGCAATGGGCCCCGATGATCGCCGGCATCGGGGTCCGCAAGCTCTCGCTGGTGACTCCGGAGCACGTCCATCAGCTCTTCGGGGCGGTGTTTCTAGCCTCCGCGCGGACGGCGGCGCGCGCCGGGGTCGAGCTCCGCTGCTTCCCGAGCGCGCAGTTCCACCAGTCGTGGGAATCGGTGTCGTGGTTCGACGACGCGGGCGGCGCCGGGGCAAGCGGTTCTCCCTCCGGTGCGCCCCAGAACCCGCCCTCGCCCTCGGCCGCGCAAGCGCCTCCGAGCACGACGCCCAGGGTGCCCTCGGGCGGGAGCCTCGAGGTGACCGTGCCGCGACACCACTGGAAGGGCATCTTCCACTCGGCGGTCCTCGGGGGACTCGTGATCGGCGCGGCCACCATGCTCGCGGGGATCGTCGAGACCCAGTCGATGGGACTGACCGAGCTCGAGGGGATGGACGGCCTGGGTCTCTTCGCGGCGCTCGCCGGGGGGCTGAGCGCGTTCGCCGGCACGTCCCTCGTGCTGAACCTGCGCGGACGGCCGCCCACGCGCGTGGTGTGGGACGAGCACACGATCTCCGAGCAGGTCGGCGGGCGCGCCCGGGTGACCTTCGAACGCGCCCGGGTGCACGCGACGTGGGCGTGGACGACGGTGCGCTTCGTCCGCGGCCGACGGGTGGTCGCGGACCGTATCGGCGGCCGCATGCTGCAACTGTCGGACGGCGGCGGGCAGACGATCACCCTCGCCGAGGGGGGGTTCGTGGCGCCCTGGTTGCGGCATCGGGCGTGCTGGGTGACCTCGTTCGAACCGCTCCTGAAGCTCGTGCCGGAGGCCGTGGAGGGCCGCGTCGTGCCCGACGAGCGCGCGATCGGCCCCACGGCCTCGCGGGTCTTCGGCACGGTCGCCGTGCTGTCCTACGCCGCCTTCGCCGCGAGCGTCCTGTTCACGCGCACCCGCAGCGGTCCGGACGCTGCGAAGCTCTTGTTCCTGGTGGGCGCCGCGCTCTTCGGCCTGCGCGCGCTGTGGCCCGCGGCGCGCCTGCTCCGGCGCCTTCCCGGCGAGGGCCTCGCGTCGGGGGTGGAGCTGGCGCTTCGCCTCGGCGCGACGGCGCTCATCGGCCTTCCGATCGTGGTCTGGCTGCTCCGCGCGCTCCTGGGTGCGTGAAGGTCGGCACGACGCGGCGATGCCCACGTGAGGGGCGGCCCGCCGGCCTCATCGCGGTCGGCGGGCCGTCCCTCGCGTTCCCGAGGAGCGACGGTGGCGCTACGGGGCCGTCGGCCCCGCGACCGAAGCCGCAGGCGCGCACGCCTGCGCGAGCAGGTCACAGCGCTGGCTCGCGCACTGCCCGTCTCGGATGCAGTCGGCCCCGTCCTCCAGCAGCACGTCGAAGTAGCACTCCGCGCGCACCACCGAGCCGACCGGCGGCTGCGCGTCCTCGGTGATCGAGAGGCGCGGGCACGCGGCGTCGCCGCCGTCGTAGCGGAAGCCGCTCGTCACCACGCCGTCGACCTGCGCCACCCGGCATCGCGCCCGCGGTCCATCGAGTCCATCGGCCTCGTACGCGGCGAACTCTCCGCAGCGGCGTCCCGCCGGCAAGGTGACGGTGACCGAGCAGTCGACGCGCTCTCCGGTCGTGGGCAGCGCGCGGGCGAGACAGACGCCCTGGATCTCGCGGCCGATGCGGTGGGCGATCTGCTCGATGGCCGGTCCGAAATCATCCGTGCAGATGCTCGTGACCACCGACCCGGGCACCAGCGCCGCCATCTCGACGAAGCGTCGTCCCGGGGCGGCGCGGCCGAGGCTCTCCCCGTCTGCGCCGAAGCCCTCACATGCATGTCGGGGAACGAGGGACGAGCCGGGGCCCTCGGGCACCTCGACGTGCTGCATCTCGGGCCGCGCGAGGACCTCCTCCGCCGTGATGCCCGCCGGCAGGTCCGGCGAGACCCCGGTGATGGCCGCGAGGACGAATTGCTCGTCGGTGCGCCGACCTCGGAGCTGCGACAGCAAGGTCGCCACCGGCGTGAGGCGGCCTCGTTGCCTCATGCACCACACGTTCCGCTCAGCGACCGGAGCCTCGGAGAAGAACGTCTCGCTCTCGACCGAGCAGTCGTCCTCATCGGACACGATGACGACCGCGAGCAGGCTGTCCTCTCTCGGAAAGCCCGTCGTGTCCGCGCGGGAGACGGCGCGCGCGGAGGCGGCCAGTGGCTGCTCGAAGCCGCAGCCGCGCACCCCGATCTCCCGGACGACGGCGCCGACCTCCGCGGCGAACGCGTCCGCGTCGTCGCCCGCGTGCCATTCGTAGACCCCCGCGCCCGAGAGCGCGCCGTCCTTGCCGCCCGACGAGCAGCTCGATCCCCCCATGCCGCCGAGCTCGAGGGTCCCGGCCCCCATGTCGCTCGTGGCGATCGCCACCCGCAGCGACTCCATCGCGGGCCAGTCCGGTCGCCCGTCGGCCGGGGCGAGGTCGGGCGGCGAGGCGAGGTCGCGCACGAGCCGCGGGATCTGCGCGGCGAGGTTCGCTTGCTCCTGCTCCATCGAGAAGCTGTCGTCGATCAGGAAGAGCACGTCGACGTCCGTCACGCCGTACCCGCCGACCGACACCGACTGGCCGAGGCCGACGTTCGGCCGCAATCGAGAGGCCTGGCGCTCGAGGCACCCCCCCGACAACGAGACACACAGCCACAGCCCGACCTTCAGCTCGATTCGCATCTGCCGCCTCCTCGCGCGCGCCTCGCGGCGTCGAAGGTGGGTCGTCCGGACACACCCCGATTTCCAACCCGTGCGATCGAATCGATCACGCGAACGGGAAACGGTCGGCGGCGGTCGAGGACCCACCCCCGTCGTGGAGGGCGCCGGTCGGCCAGCCGCGACCGTGGCGCCGTCTCGCGCGCAGGACCGCCGCGGCGTGCGGCTCGACGCCGCCGTGAAGCCCCCACCGCGGCCGGAGTTGCTACGCTCCGCGCATGAAGCAAGAACCCCAGCCCCTCGGCGAGCCCGTCATCCGCACGGTGGCGATGCCCGCGGACGCGAACCCGGCGGGGGACATCTTCGGCGGCTGGCTGCTCGCGCAGATGGACATGGCGGCGGGGAACGCCGCGGCGCGCCGGGCCCGCGGACGCTGCGCGACCGTCGCGGTCGACGCGATGGAGTTCCTCCGGCCGGTGCTGGTCGGCGACGAGCTGTCCCTCTACGCGACGGTCGAGCACGTGGGCCGGACCTCGATGCGCATCCGGGTCGAGGCGTGGCGCCGCAGCCGCTACGACGACCGGACCGAGCGGGTCACCGAGGGCGTCTTCGCGTTCGTCGCCATCGACGAGGATCGCCGGCCCCGTCCGGTGCCTCCGCTCTCCGGCACGGACGGCTGAGGGCCGTCCTCCGGGCGCCGGGCCCGAGGGCGGGCGTTCGACGCGCTCACCCTCGGTCGGAATTCGGACCGCGCGGCCCCCGGAGACCGCGCGGCCGGGGCGCTCACATCGTCTCGAACACCGCGCCGCAGAAGCCGAGCGTCTCCTCGGGGACGGCGTCGGCGGGCGTGAACTGCGATGTGGACTCGTGGTGGAAGTACCAGCGGTTCGTCGCCGGCGAGACCGTCAAAGAGCACATGTCGCCGAGGTCCGTGAAGGTGCCGATGACCTCACGCTCACCCGTCGGGACCAGGAAGCGCTCGATGGTCGGGGCGGTCTCGCCCGACGTGCGCGCCACGAGGTGCCGCTGGCCGTCGAGGCCGCGCTCGGCGACGCCCCAGTACGCCCAGTTCTCGCACCCGTAGTAGTCGAGGGCGGGCATCGCGCCGAGGTCGGTCACGGTCCCCGAGGGCAGCTCGATGCGGACGACCCGCGTGCCGTCGTGGACCA
Source organism: uncultured Sandaracinus sp. (assembly GCA_903828805.1). Classification (GTDB taxonomy): domain Bacteria; phylum Myxococcota_A; class Polyangia; order Polyangiales; family Sandaracinaceae; genus Sandaracinus. Next base: position 7,895 of record CAIKNO010000331.1, read on the forward strand.
GCATCTCGTTCCAGCCCGCGAAGATCCCGACCGTGGCCCCCGACGTCAGGTCGATGGGCTCGGACAGCATCACCGAGGTCGACGCGGGCAGGCCCGTCGCGGGGTCGTGCTCGACGAGGCGCGACACGATGCCGCCCCCGTTGCCGAGCAGGCCCATGGCGTCCGCGAGCGAGTAGATCGTCCCGGTCGCGAGGTTCGAGACGAGCCCGTCGAAGCGGAAAGTCGAGGACGCCTCGCCGGCCGTCAGGTCCGTGTTCCAGCGGGCGAGGGCATCGTCCCCCGAGAGGAACACGTGGGCTCCGGTGACCGTCACGCCGCCCCGGTCATCGCCGGCGAGCGCTTCCGCCTCGACCACCGCGCAACCGTCGGTGCCCAGCGCCGTCACCCCGAAATCGTCGCCCGACGTCGTGAAGGTGGCGTTGCAGTAGCCGATCACTTCTCCGAGGCCGGACGCGAACTGCGAGCTGCCCTCTTGGTGGAAGTACCAGCGGCCGAGCGTCGGGCTCGCGCTGAAGCTGCACATGTCGCTCAGATCGGTGAACGTCCCGACCGTGGTCACCATGCCGCTCGGGATCGCGATGCGGACGATCGACGTGGCGCTCTCGACGGCGACCAGGCTGCGCACCCCGCCGACGCGCTCGAGCAAGCCCCATCGTGCCCAGTTCTCGCAACCCAGGAGCGAGGGCAGCGTGAAGGCGCCGAGGCCCGTGACCGCCCCGGTCGTGACGTTCACGACGAACAGGTTCGCCCCGTCGTGGATGGCGATCTCTCCGCGCCCGGCGAAGAGGCTCACGTCTGCGCCCGTGAAGTCGATGGCGGTGCTCAGCGTGACGCTGCGCGCGGCGTCGGGGCGGCCGGTCGGCAGCATCGGCAGAAGGCGCGTCGCCCGCGAGGGCGTGCCGCCGCGGAGGCCCAGCGGGCCCGTGGCGCCCGCGAGCAGGTACACCGTCCCGCTGCCCACGTCCGACACCATCACGTCGCGCGCGGCCCCGGCGAGGCCATCCGGCGGCACCGCCGGGACGCCCGCGCTGAGCGCGAGGTCGTAGATCCCGGTCGCATCGTCGCCGGAGTAGAGCACGCGTTCGCGACCGACCGCGATGCCGCCCCGGTCGTCGCCGGTGACCGCCCCGTGATCGACCGTGGTGCATCCGGTCGTGCCGAGGGATGCGATCCGGAAGGCCGTGCCGCCGTCCACGGGGCCGCCGTCGGCCGCGCCACCGTCCACGGGGCCGCCGTCGGCCGCGCC
>CAIKNO010000332.1 GCA_903828805.1 uncultured Sandaracinus sp.
CCTGCTCGTGGGGTTCGTCCTCGCGGGCGTGACCCTCGGCGCGCGAGCCTGGCCGACGTGGGTGGCCCCCGGCGCCACGTCGTCGGACCTGCCGTGGGGCGCCATCCTCGACCAGCAGTACTGGGTGGCCTTCGCGTTCTCGGGCTGGAACGCCGCGGTCTACGTCGCCGGCGAGTTCCGGGACCCGAAGCGGGACGTCCCCCGCGCCATGCTGCTCGGCTGCGGCCTCGTGGGGCTCCTGTACCTGCTCCTCAACTTCGTGTTCGTCGCGAATCTCTCGCCGGTGGACATCCCCGACCCCAGGCGCCTCTCGCCCGGCGGGGACATGCTCGGGCACGTCGTCGCGCTGAAGATCCTCGGGCCGGTGGGCGGCACGATCATGAGCGCGGTCACGCTCCTCGTCTTCCTTTCGGCCACGAGCGCGATGATCCTCGCGGGGCCACGCGTCGTCGCGTCGATGGCTGCCGACGGTGCGCTCCCGAGCGTTTTCCGTACGCGTCACGGACATCCCCCGCGGGCGGCGGCGTGGTTGCAGGCGGGTGTTGCGCTGCTCCTCGTGTGGACCCAGTCCCTGCGGGACGCCGTGGAAAGCACGTCCAGTGTGCTGCTGCTCTTCACCGGACTCGTCGCGGTGGCGGCGGCTTGCCTTTCCACCGCGCGCCCGTGGCAGCGCGTGGCGAGTGTAATCTACGCGATATTCGCCGGGTATCTGCTGGTGCGGGGCGTCATGGACAAGCCGCACGTCGCATGGATTCTCGGGCTCGCGCTCGTCGCATTCCTACTCCGTTCGCTCCTGACCTCGAGGGCTTCCCGATGATCCGCCCGCTCCTCCTCGTCGCCGCCCTGCTCCTCGGGTCGCCGCTCGCGCACGCGGCGTCCACGGCCGATGACAGCGCGCGCATCCTCGCCGGGTTGCTCCCTGCCGAGCCGACCTCGCCGCTCGCGCCGATCACCCGGAACGCGGGGTGGCAGGGCCAGCGCACACGCGCGGACAAGTCCTGGAAGTCCTACGTGCAGGACGACATGACGACGATCCGCGCCTGGTCGAAGACCGAGCTGGCGGACGTTCCCGCGCGTACGGTCTTCTACCCGTTCAGCGGGCCGGACATCCTCAACGCCGTCAACTTCCTGCCGCAGGGCACGGACTTCGTGCTCCTCGGACTCGAGCCGGCCGGTCTCCCTCCCGACTTCAAGCCGGGGGACACCACGCAGGTCATGGCCACCATGGGCCTCGTGATGGGTGCGCTCGACGAAATCCTCGGCGTCAACTTCTTCCTGACCAACGGGATGCGGGACGAGATCGGGAGGCACCCGTACGCGGGCATCGCCGGGATCATGGCCTGGTTCCTCGTCCGCACCGACCACGAGATCCTCGCGGCGCGGGCCGTGTCGATCACGCCTGAGGGTGGCCTGGTCGAGGGGCGGGAGGGCGTCGAGTTCACTTTCCGTCGCAAGGGAGAGACCGTCGAGCGCCATGCCTGGTACTTCCAGGGCGACATCTCGGACGGTGGGCTCGCCCAGCGGCCGGGCCTCGTGAAGTTCATCGAGGGGCGCGGCGAGCTCGTCACCTACCTGAAAGCAGCGTCCTACCTCATGTTCCGCGCCAGCTTCGACGATATCCGGCGCCTGATCCTCGACCGCAGCGTCGCGGTCGTGACGGATGACGCGGGCGTGCCCTGGCACTA
>CAIKNO010000333.1 GCA_903828805.1 uncultured Sandaracinus sp.
CACCCGATGCCGCTGCGATGTCGGATGCGGGGGACGTCGACGGTGGGATGTCGATGGACGCAGGGGAGATCGACGGTGGGATGTCGATGGATGCGGGGGACGTCGACGCGGACACCGCCGACGCGGCCCTCGACGCCGGTCCTTGAGCGAACTCAGAAGCGCAGCAGAGCCGGGGGCTGGCTCGACGTGGCGGTGCCGTTCGGCGTCTGGCCGAAGTCCCCCTCGACGAACACGAACACGACGGTCGTCACGGCGCCGAGCGCGGCCAACCCGAGGAGCGCGTTGCCGCCGTCGGTGACGCCTCCCGCGAGGAGAGCGGCGCCAGTGCCGGCGAGCACGACGGTGGTCCCGCCGCTGATCCAGGTGCCGAGGAACTTGGTGCCGATATCCTCGCCGGGGGGCGTACTGGCCGCCTCCACGCTGGAGCGCTGCACGCGGATCTCGTCGATCCGACCTTCGACTTCGCGCCTGCGCACCGCGTCAGGGTTCGCCTGCTCGAGGAACCGGCGGTACGCGCTCTCGGCGGCGTCCAGTTGATGCAGGGCCAGCCGCGCGTTGCCGACGTTGAAGAGCAGCTCGGCCCGGCCGGAAAGATGGTACGCGCGCTCCCAGCGTGAAGCGGCCTCCGCGGCATCCTGACGCTCCCAGGCTTGTCGCCCCTCCTCGAAGAGTTGACGCGCTTCCGCGTCTTGCTCGGGCGTGGTCCCCGAAGCCTCGATGGCGCCCGAAGTCGTCGTCACGGTGGCGGGGGCCGAAGGACCGCTCGACGCCTGCGCGTCGGCCCGGCTCGGACTCCACACCCCCGCGATTCCCAGGAACAGAAAGAGTCCGAACGCTCGCGTCAATGGGCTGCCTCGATCTCATCGGGGATGTCGATGAGCTCGCATCGTACAGGAAGACCCATGCCTTCGAGAATCACCTGCACGCCGCGGCGGCTGCTCATCCCGATGACGATCGGCGCCAGGAGGTTCACCGTCGCCACGGCGCTGTTCGCGGGGAGCGTGACGACGAGCGCCACGGCCACGTCCGTATCCTCGTGACCGGACAGCTCACGCGCGCGCTCGACCGGATAGTCGGGCGCCAGCTCGGTGGCCTCGACGACGAGCAGCAGGATGCTCGGATCGATCGTCGACACGAGCGCCCGCAGGCCGGGCCGATCTGCGACGTCCATCACCACGAACGAGCGATGGGCTGGAAGACCGAGGATGCCCTCCGGGAAGTCGATCGCAAGTCGGGTCTCGGGCTTGGCCGAGATCTCCATCGTGGGCACGGCGCGCCTGTTCTCGTCGATGATTCGCTCGATGACTTCCCCGCGGAGGATGGGCATCGTGCGCGGCGCCGAGATGGCCAGGCGGACCTTGCCGCGAACCACCTCGACCACCGTGATCTCGATGTCGGTTCCGATGACCAGCCGTTCGCCGACCTTGCGCGTGAGCGTGAGCAACGATCACCGACCCTGCTGTGCGAGGCCCGGAAGTGGGAGTCGGGCTGCGATGGAGACGGCTTGCTGTAGCAGCGTGTCGGCTCGGTTCAACTCCGACAGCGCGTCGAAGGTGTCCACCTCCATGAGCGTGGCGTAGTCGACCCGCGCGGCGTCCTGGATGCGCTTGGACACACTGCGCGCCATCTCGACGCCTTCCATCGCCACGCCGCTCTGAGCCCGACCCTGCGAGACCTGTTCGATGCTCGTCACGAGGTCCGCGATGGTCGCCTGGGTCGCGACAGGGTTGTTGGCCGCGAGGGCCAATCGGAGCGTCTCGAGCGTGGCGAACATGTCCACGCCAGCGACCGGCGAGAGCACGTCACCGCCCGGCACGCTCACGTCCGAACGCACGCCCGGGGCGACCTCGAGCTGCTGCACGTTGCGATCGCCGACGAACGCGCCGGTGACTCCGTTGAAAGGGGCGACGTTGTCGACCATGCCGGCGAGCAGGAAGCGCCCATCCAGCTGGGTATTGGCCAGCGCGATGGCCTGGTCCCGCAGGCCGCCGACCTCGACCGCGAGGGCGCTCCTGTCGCTCGCCGAGAGCGTGGCGTTGGACCCTTGGATCGCGAGTTCGCGGATCCGGTCGAGCACACCGCCGATGGCCTCGTACGTGGCGTCGGTGGACTGGAGGCGCGTCGCGCCGAAGTCCGCCGCGCGCTGCATCTGCGTCGCGCGAAGCTCGTCCGCCTTGCGGCGCCGTGCGAGTCCGGCCGCGACGGGATCGTCGCTCGGCTGGTCGACCCGCACGCCCGTCGAGGCGGCGCGCTGGGCTTCCAGGTTTCTCTCGCGGGCGCTGGCCACGCCCAGCCGGGCGTTCTCCGCGATCATCGAGTCCGTCACACGCATGGATCCACTCCTCCCCCCAGAGGGTCGATCGGTGCTCAGCGCTTCAGTTGGAGCAGCGTCTGCAGCATCTCGTCCGCCGTCTGCACCACCTTCGTGGCCGCCTCGTAGGCGCGCTGATATTGCGTCAGCGCGACCATCTCGTCATCCGAGTTGACGCCGGAAATGGAGTCACGCGCCGACTTGGCCTGTGCTTCGACCGCGCTGCGGGCATCGACCTCGTCCCGCGCCGCCTGCACCGAGAGGCCGCCGCTCGTGATCAGCGCCCCGAGGGCGCCGTCCACCGTCTCGCCGCCCGACATGACGGTGGCCGTCTCGAGGGCCGCGAGGTCGAGCGCATTCCGGTTGTCGCCCGGGACCGTAGCGGCCGTGGAGGCGGCGCCGATCCGGTCCGGGAATCCTGCGACGTCCACGGAGAGCGCGATGGACGAGGCTGCGCCCGTCGCGGTGGCGCTCACGTCGAAGAGCTTGCGGCCGCTGACGCCGTCGAGGCCGAAGCCCGCCGTCTGGACCGTGTTGTAGGCGTTGGCGAAGTCGAACGCGAGCTGGTCGAGCGAGGTCTGCGCCGAGGCGAGCGCGCCATCGCGGGCCTCGACGAGCCCCCCGAGAGAGCCCGCGCCGTTGAGCCAGGAGGTGACGTCCATCGGGGCGCCCGCGGCCGTCCGCTCCACCCGGATGCGACCGGTGGTGGCGTCGGGGACGGCCTTCAGCGGCGAGATCGCGCCATCCGCAGCGATGATGGGTTCCCGCCCGGCGAGCAACACCGTGATGCGTCCCTGCTCCGCCGTCACGGCGGTGATCGGGACGATCTTGCCGAGCTCGCGGATCCTCTGATCACGGCGGTCGCGCAGGTCGCTCGCTTCGTTGCCCGACGCTTCGCTGCGGCTGATCTGCTGGGAGAGCTGCGAGATCTCGCTGGCGATCGCGTTCGCCTGGGCGATGGCGTCCGCCATGCGGCGGTCCGCCTCGTCGCGCGATTCCTCGATTCGCGTCTCCGCGTTGCGGAACGTCGAGGCGACGCTCTCGGCGCGGGACAGCATCACCTGGCGTGCCCCCGTGTCGGACGGATTGACGCTCACGTCGCGCACGGCGGCCCGGAACGCATCGAGCGCTTGCCCGACGTTGCCGCTCGAGTCGGAGAGGACCTCGTCGATCCGGCTCGAGAGCTGGAGGCTGGCCTCGGCCCCCGCCTTTTCGGAGATGGCGCCGAGCCAGCGGCGCTCGACGTATTGATCGACGATCCGCAGGGAGCCGCGCGCGATCACGCCGCCGCCGCCATCCGGCGGCCCCTGGAGCGGATCCATCAGGACGTTGCGACGCGTGTACCCCTCGGTCTGAACGTTCGTCAGGTTCTGCGAGGTGACGTTGACCGCGACCGACTGCGCGCGAAGTCCCGTCGCGCCGACGTTCAGAAGGCTGCTGACGGTGCTCGAACTCATGCTGGCCTCCTGAGTCTTGCGCCCGGGTCCGTTTCGGCGCGGAGGTCGCCGCGTGCTCCGTACACGGGCTCGGCGCCCCCGACGAGTGCGCGGTGAAGATCGACGAGGTGCCGCAGCAGTCGTCCGTTGCTTCGTGCCTGGGTCACGATTCGACCGAGAAGCTCATCATCGATCGTGTCGTCGGTCAACTCGTCGAGCGCTTCCTGCTTCTCGATGGCGATCGACTCGAGTGCGTCGAGATCCGCCGCGATGGCGGCGGCTCGCTCCCGGTGCAGAAGGGTCTCGAAACGGAGCAGCGAGCCCATGCTCAGCGCTCCTCGCGAAGCATGCGATCGGCGATGAGCCCGGGGTCCACCTTGAAGGTGCCCGAGGCGATCGCCTCGCGGAGGGCCGAGATCCGAGCCTCGTCCGGCGTCTCCGGCGCCCGCGCCGACGCGAGCGCTCGGCTGGCGGTCGAGACCTGAACCTGTTGCGCGCCAGCGCTGGTGGGGCCGACGCCGCCACGCGCGCCGGGTGACCCCTTGGGCGCTGAGACCCGGTCGAGACCGGCGCGAGGCTGTGTTCCGTTGACCTTCATATCCCCTCCAGGGGTCCCATCGGATCAAGATGGCTTCAGCTTGAGGAAAAATACACCAGGTGACCCGGTGATGCTCAGCGCCCGTCGACGATGGACGCTCCGGCGTGCCCATGCAATGGCTGTTCCGGACGCTCTCCGCCTTGTGGGCGTTGGAGTTCCAGGATCTCGATGCGTCCGAGACCGCCCCGGGACCCCGGGCCGCCAGGGTGTCCGCTGACAGCCCAGACCCGCTGCGTCAGATGCATGGCACCATGGGGCCGGCTCTCCCACCCGTCGAACACGACGCGGGTGACCTGGCCGTCGGCGTCGCGCTCGATCTCGTGCACGCGTTCGACGATCCCCATGTGTCCCCGGTGGCCGTTGTCGCTGCTGCCGGCGATCATGAAGGCCCGGTCGCCGCGCACGATGGCCGAGTCGAGCGCGCTGGCGCTGGCGTCGGTCGCGACGGTGGCCCAGTCGCCCCGGATCTCGCCGTCCTCGGCATCCCTGACGACGTAGTCCGGTCCGACGTAGCCCCATCCGTGCTGGCCGCCGGCCACGGGCACCTGGAACCCGGCGCGACGGGCCAGCTCCATCGCGAACAGGTTGCACTTGTAGTAACCCTGATATCCCTGGATGTCGCGGACTCGGAAGTGGGCTTCGCCGCCCGCCTCGACCGTGTGGAAGTCGCTCGCGAGATCCGATGGGCTCAGGGTGCCTTCGCGTCCCCACTGTGGCGCGACCCCGGAGCCAGGGAGCATCGACGCGGCGGCATGCTGCAGCGCGCCGGTCGCGCCTGGGAGGCCTGCACCCGAGGCCGGACGATTCTCGACCGACGGACCGAGGTCCGGCGCGCGCGTGCCGAAGGCCCTCGGCACGAGCGGACGGACGGGAAGCGAGGTGCTGACGTCGGGGCCGAGGCCGGCTCCGCCGGGCGCTCCGGGCACGCCGGGGGTGTTCGCCGCGGGGCGGGGACCGGCGCCCATCGAGCGGGCGATCACCTCCGCGAGGCCGATGCCGCCCTGCCGCGTGAGCGACTCGCCCATCGCCTCGTCGAACATCGCGCCGTACATGTCGCCGCCGCTGCCGGAGAACATCTCCGGGGTCGTCGTTCGCATGACCTGCACCAGCTGCTGGATCAGCACGCCCTCGAAGCGCTGGGCGGCGGTGCGGATGTGGGCGTCGCGCGCCGGGTCGGTCGACGGTCGAGGCGCATTCGGCAACGTGCCGAGGGGGCCGACGCCGCGGGTCATTGGACCTCGATCTCCGCGTCGAGGGCGCCCGCGGTGCGAAGCGCCTGCAGGATGGTGATGAGATCCCGGGGGCCGGCGCCGAGGGCATTCAGCGCATCGACGACCTCCTGAAGGCTCGCGCTCTGGCCGAGGCGGTGGAGCGCCCCGCCGTCCGCCGTCGCGGTGACCGTACTCTGGGGGACGACCGCGGTCGTTCCGCCGGACAAGGGCCCAGGCTGCGAGACCGCAGGGGCCTCGGACACCTGAACGGTGAGGCCACCCTGCGCGATCGCGACCTCGTGCAGCCGGACCGCTGCGCCGATGACCACCGTGCCCGTGCGCTCGTCGACGACGACCCGGGCCCGGGACTCGGCCTGGACCTCGAGGGCCTGCACCGAGGCGAGCATGCCCACGCGGTCGGTGGCGAGGCTCTCGGGGACGGTCACCTCGACGGTCGCGCCGTCGAGCGCCCGCGCGCTCCCCTCGCCGAGGGACGCGACGATCGCATCCTGGATACGGCGGGCGGTGATGAACGACGGGTCGCGAAGCGTGAGCGTGATCGGACCCTCGGTCGGCAACCCCGGTCCGGGGACCCGTCGCTCGACGATGCCGCCCTCGGGCACGCGGCCGACCGTCAGGAAGTTCCGCTGCGCGCTCGAGCCGGACGAGCCGCTCGCGCCGAATCCGCCGACCAGCAACGGACCCTGCGCGACGGCATAGACTTGCTGGTCGCCGCCGAGCAGCGGTGTCTGGAGCAGGGTGCCGCCCGCGAGGCTGCGGGCGTTTCCGAGGGAACTGACCGTCACGTCGAGGGGCGTGCCGGGGTGTGCGCCGGGGGCGAGGGTCGCCGTGACCATGACGGCGGCGGCGTTCCTCGTCTGGATCATGGCAGGGTCGATGGTCGCGCCGAGACGGCGCAGCATCGCCGCGGTGCTCTGGAGGGTGAAGCGGGCCTGGCCGCTGTCCCCGGTGTTCGCGAGGCCGACGACGAGGCCATAGCCGACGAGCTGGTTGGGGCGTACCCCTCGCACCTCGCAGAGCTCGAGGATGCGCGTCGCGTGCGCGTTCGACGCGCTGCCGCAGATCGACCACACCACGAGGAAGCTCAGCAAGGTTCGGCGCATGGGTCGTCTCCCGCGACGGAAAGCGATCAGAAAGGGGTGATCTCAGCGAGGAGCCGCGCGAGCCAGCCCTGCCGCTGAGTCTGCGAGAGGTCGCCGCGCCCGGTGAACTCGACCTCGGCGTCCGCGATGCTCCCGCTGGAGATCGAGTTGTCCTGCGCGATGTCCTGAGGGCGGATGACGCCCGACAGGTAGATGTGGAGTTCTTCGTCGTTCACGAGCAGGACCTTCGTGCCTTCCACGAACAGGTCTCCGTTCGGAAGCACACGCCGTACCCGGACGGCGACCGCCGCTTCGAGGCGGCTCGAGCGCGAGGTCTGGCCGTGGCCGTCGAAGGAGCTGTTGCTCATCAGGCCGACGAGGCGGGTGGGGTCGAGGTCCGGGTAGGCCCGCGCGAGGGCGGTCGTGAGTCCGAAGAGCCCATCGACCCCGAGCGAGTAGTTGGCTTCCCGGTCGACCTGGGTGCCCGCGCCGCCCATCGCGTGCGGGTCCTCGTCGATCCGCACGGTGACCAGGTCGCCGACCCGGCCGGCGCGGAAGTCCGCGAAGAGGCCGCGCGAGCCGTCCTGCCACAGCGAGCCCTCCGAGACCGACGTCGAGGCTTGCTCGTAGGCGCCCGGCTCGTACTCACGGTGTCGGGCCGTGTGGGGCCGGATGTGTTGCATCCCCCCGCATCCCGCGAGGCAGCCACTGATCAGCGCCGCGGCCGCGGAGACCGCGGCGGTCGACGCCGCCGTCGAGGACGGGGCGACGAGCGAGTTCGGCGCGTTGCGGTGGTGGCTCATCGGACGACCTCCACGGTGGAGCTGCTGACGACGCGGCCTTCGACGAGGGCTCCGGTCGACGTGACGTGAACCCGCACGCGGTCTCCGACGCGCCCGCTCTGCCGGGTGATCCCGTCGGCGCTCGCGACGACGGCGCCCGATCGCACCACGACGCGGACCTGCGAGCCGGGCCGCACCACGGCGGCGGGGCAGGTCAGTCGGACCTGGGCTGGGACCCGCGACGCGTGCGCTCCCTGGGTGAGCACGATGGTCATGACGGCCGGTCCGTCGTCGGGGCGTGCGGGGCCCTCGACGCGGAGGGTGGGCTCGCCCTCGGGCAAGGTGGCGTCGCTCCGGACTTCGACGGCGCCGATCTCGCAGGGCGCGACCGAAGCTTCGATCGCCGGCCGCGCGAGCCGCGCGATCTCATCGCGCCCGAGGGCACGGATCCGCCGCTCGATCCGGATCGAGCGCGGGATGGCGAGGCCCTCGCTGGTCCGTCCCGCGGCGCGCAGGGCGGCCTGGACTTCGGCGCGCCCGAGCACGCGTGCGTTTCCAGGGGCCGGCGCCGGACCGAGGTCGAGCGAGCCCAGCTCGGAGCCCGCGAGCGCGGGGATCACCTCGGCGAGGGTCACCCGGGACCTGTCGTCCTGGGCTTCGACCTCGGTCGGCGCGGTGCCTGCGAGGCCGCAGAGGCCGGCCGCGAGCGCGAGCGCGCGGAACTGGGTTCGCATGGTCACCCTCACATGTCCGTGGTCTTGCGGAGCATCTCGTCCGAGGCCGTGATGACGCGCTGGTTGATCTCGTACGCGCGCTGGCTCGCGATGAGATCGATCATCTCGGTGACGACCTCGACGTTGGAGTTCTCGAGCATTCCCTGGGAAAGAAGGCCGTTCCCCTCCTCGCCCGGAGGCGCCACGATCGGCTGCCCGCTCGCGGCCGTCGCGCGGTAGAGGCCGCGTCCCCCGGCCTGCAGGCCGCCCGGGTTGGTGAAGCTCGCGAGCTCGATGCGGCCGACCTCCTGGGTCTCGCTCGAGCCGGGAAGTGTGACGCTCACGGTGCCGTCGGAGCCGATGTTCACCGAGGTCACGCCCTGCGGGATGGTGATCTGCGGCTCGACCGGCATCCCGTCCTGGGTGACGAGCTGACCCTGCGGATTGGTGATGAGCGAGCCCGCGCGGGTGTACTGCACCTCGCCGTCGGGCCTGCGGATCTGGAAGAAGCCCTGGCCTTCGATGGCGACGTCGAGGGGATTGCCCGTCTGCTGCAGCGCGCCCTGGACGTGGATGAGCTGGGTCGAGCTCGTGCGGACGCCCTGGCCGAGCTGAACGCCGACGGGGACGACGTTCCCGCCCGCGGTGCGTGCGCCGGGCGTGCGTGCCTGCTGGTAGAGGAGATCCTGGAATTCGGCGCGGAGCCGACGGAATCCGGTGGTGGAGACGTTCGCCATGTTGTGGGCGATCGTGTCGATGTGGGTCTGCTGCGCGAGCATGCCGCTCGCCGCCGTGTGAAGTGATCGGAGCATCGGAGGCGTCCTTTCTTCAACCCGCGCTGGCGAGTTCGCGTGCGGTTCGTTCGTCGAGGGCCCGGAAGGTCTGGATGACCCGCTGGAACGCCTCGAAGCTTCGGTTCGTGGTGATGAGTTCGTTCATGCCGCCGACCGCGCTGACATTCGCGCCCTCGAGGTAGCCCTGCATGACCGTCGCGCCGGTCGCGGGCAGCGTCTGCGTGCCTTGCTGGGGCACGAGCAAGGAGAGGCCCTCGTGTCGCGCGTCTTCCTGCGCGGCGAAGCGCTCGAAGCGGAGCTGGGCGACCAGCTGGTCGCCCTGGCTCAGCACGCCCTCGGGGGAGACGGTGATCGGGGTCCGACGATCGGTGAGCACGATCGGCGAGGGTTGGGGGCCGGGCCCTTGCATCACGGCGTGGCCGCCGTGGGTACGGAGGACCCCGGCGGTGTCGACGGCGAAGCTCCCATCGCGGGTGAGGCGCATGCCGTTCGGGGTGTCGACGACGAAGAAGGCATCGCCGCCGATCGCGAGATCCAGCGGGTTGCCGGTCGCGCGCATGGGCCCCTCGGTGTCGTCGATGCGCGACAGCCCCACCTCGACGTAGCGAAGCGACGTCGGCGTGGGGCCACCGGTGGCGCGAGAGAGGCTCTCGCGGAAGGCCAGGCGATCGCCGCGGAAACCGTCCGTCCCCACGTTCGCGACGTTGTTCGCGACCACGTCGAGCGCGCGTTCCTGGGCGACCGCGCCGGAGAGCGCGGCGTAGATTCCGTCCGACATCAGTCCGTCCTCGGGTTGGATTGCCTGAATTTCTTGGTGGGAGTCTCGCCCGCGAGGCGGGCACGCAGGTGCACCGCGGCCTCGCCGAGCAGCTGACACACGCGGCTCTCGGTGATGCCGAGCACCCGACCGATCTCCTGCTGCGTGCACTCGTGCTGGTAGTAGAGCGCCAGCACTTGCTGGAGACGCTCGGGGAGGCGCCCGATCTCGGAGGCGAGGCGGGTGCGGAGTTCGGCGGCGTCGTACGCCTCGCACGGATCGATGAACGACGACTCGACCTGATCGGGATCGACCTCGCCGAGGCGCCCGAGCGCCGGACCGCGGGCGATGTCGACCAGCCACTCCTGGTACTGCTCGAGCGGGATGCCGAGCTTCTCGGCGACGCGCTCGGGCTCGGGGGCGGTCCCGAGCTCCGTCTCGAGCGCACGGATGGTGCGGGCGACCGTCGTCGCGCGCTGGCGGCCGTAGCGGGTCATCGCGTCCGCGCCGCGCAGCTCGTCGAGGATCGCGCCGCGGATGCGGGATTCGGCGTAGCTCTCGAAGCGCTCGGTGCGCGACGGATCGTAGTTGTCGATCGCCTTGAGCAGGCCCTCGGTGCCGGCGCTGATGAGGTCGTCGGCCTCGACGCTGGGGGGCAACCGACGCGCCATGCGGAAGGCGATGCGACGCACGAGCGGAAGACCGACCTGGATGAGCGTTCCGCGGTCGGGCGTGGCGCCGCGGGGCGCCGGGCCGGAGGTGGACGATGACGTCGCTCCGGAGGACGTCGCCTCCGTCGAGAGGGCGACGGTGTCGGGTGACCGGACGGTCCCCGGTGAGGAGCCCGAGGTTCCGGATCCCGGCCCGTCGTGCGTTCCCCCTTCCATCACCCGAACCTCGCGCGGTCGGCGTCGAGCTGCGGGACGAGACGCTGGATGGCGAACGACGCCTCGCAGTTCGGAGCGTGCACCAGAAGAGGCTGCCCCGCGGCGGCCGCGGCGCCCACGTTCGGGTCGCGCGGGACGGTCCCGAGCGTGAGGATCTCGACGTCGAGGAAGCGCTTCGCGAGGTCGCTCACGCGGGACACGATCCCCATGGCCTCCTTGGCGTTCTCCACCTGGTTGGCGACCATGTGCGCGCGGCGCAGGCCGTGGCGCATCGCGAGCACCTTGATGGCGACGTAGGCATCGCGGATCGACACGGGGTCGCGCGTGGCCACGACGATCACCTCGTCGGCGGTCGCGGCGAGCTCGATGACCGACGCGCCGATGCCGGCGCCGGTGTCGAGCACGACGACGTCATATGACGGCGAGAGTTCGTCGATGGCGTTCCGGAGGGCGGCTCGCTCGACGACGCCGAAGTTCGCCGCCTCGTAGCGCCCCGGCGCGGCGGGCAGGAGGTCGACGCCCGCGGGGGTGGGGATGACGACCTCCGACGGACGCATGCCGGCCCGCAGGATGTCGAGGACGGTGTGCTCCGGGGTGACCCCGAAGACGAGGTCGAGGCTCGCGATGCCGAAGTCGGCGTCGACGAGCAGGACCTTGCGCCCCTTGCGCGCGAGGGCGATCGAGAGGTTCGCGGCGATGGTGGACTTGCCCACGCCGCCCTTGCCGCTCGTGATGGCGATGCGGGCCGTGGTGCGCTCCGCGCCGCCCGTGCCACGCCCGGCGCCGAGTCCGTCTGCCACGCCCGAGAGCCCGCTCGACACGAGCCCCTGCGCCTGTCCGGGCACGTTCCTCACGAACCCACCTCTTCCCCGCAGAGCGCGGCCGCCAGTCGGGGCGCCGATGCCAGTTCCAGATCTTCGGGGACCCGCTGCCCCGTGGTGAAGTACGCGAGCGGCAAGCCGGTCGTGAACGGCGCGCCGACCGCCGTGGCGAACACCATGGCCTCGTCGAGCTTGGTGATGGTGAGCGCCCGCGGATTGACGACCGCGTGCCTCTCGACGATCGCGCGGACGTCTCCGAGGCGGCTGGCGGCCGACAGGCACAGGTGCACGTCGATGCCGGCGCCTGCCGCGGCGAGCATCGTGCCGAGCCGGGCGAGGGCGCCGTGATCGCGGGGCGCGCGGCCGGCGGTGTCGATGTAGATGCGGTCGGCGCCGGCATGCCGCGCGATCGCGATGGCGAGGGCGGTCTCGTCGCTGGCGGCCTCGAACGGCACGCCGATGAGGTCCGCGTAGCGCTCGAGTTGATCGGCGCCGCCGACCCGGTAGTCGTCGGTCGAGATCAGGGCGACCCGCTGCCGCTCGATCAGCGCGTCACGGGCGGCGAGCTTGGCGATCGTGGTGGTCTTGCCGACGCCGGTGGGGCCGACGAGCGCGACCACACGGCCGGTGCGTGCGGCCCCGACGAAGGCGAGGCTGCCGCGCAGCACCGCTTCGAGGGACTGCTGGATCTCCCGCATCGAGCGGGGCTGACCAGTCACGCGCTGCCCGAGCTCACGCGCCATCGGTGCCGGCAGATCGTTGCCGAGCAGCACGCGCTCGACCGGACCGACCGGGAGTTCCCGCGGCTTCACCACCTCGCGCTCCGGCTCGCGCACGGGCTCGGGCGGGGCGCTCGCGTCCACGAGCGAGGCGCGCACCTCGAAGCGGGGTGGCTCGTCCTCTGTGCCGATGCGGCGGGACGAGAGGATGAGAGCCTCCGCGCCGAGGGCTCGCTTCACGAGCGCCAGGGCATCTTCGAGTCGGTGGGCAGTGAACGTCGCTTCGGTCATCGCGCCTCGGGGAGATCGCTAAGCAAGGGTCGGGCCGTTCAAGAAAGCCCTTGTTTCATGGGGTTCCGGCCCGGATGGCGGCCGCGGCCGAGGGCCCTTCGACGGAGGCTCGACGTACCGTCCGGGATCCCCGACGGAGCCTTGACGGCCCGTCGACCGCGCCCTCAGGCGGCGACGACACCGAGCGACCGGATGGTCGTCTTCGGGTCCACGTCGCGGTACGAGAGGACGCTGAGGCCGGGCACGCGGCGCGCGATGAACTGCGACACGCTCCGACGGACGTCGGGCGCGCACACGATCGCGGGCGGAGTCGAGACCTGAGAGAAATTGCGCGCGGC
>CAIKNO010000334.1 GCA_903828805.1 uncultured Sandaracinus sp.
CGAAGAGCGCGGCGATGCCGAACGCGGCCGCCGCGGTGCCGATCACCGAGGCGAGCACGGTGCCTTCCGCGCCCGCGTCTCCCCACGCCTCGTGCAGCGCGCGCCGCCCGCCGAGCGCGGGGGCGAGGACCGCCGCGGCGAGCCCTCCGCCCATCAGCAAGGCGAGCACGGCCCGTCGGAGCCAGGTGCGCCTCCGTGGGTCGGTCTCCACGAGTGGTGTCGCGAGCCGCTCGACCCGCGACGCGCGGAGCGCGCCGGTGCGGCCCACGGCGTCGGCGGCCGCGGCGCCATAGGCGAGGGTCGAGAGCGCGCCCACCCCGAGCGTCGTGGGGCTCCCGAGGCCTCGGGCCGAGAGGACCGTGAGCGCGGCCAGCGCGGCGGCGAGCGAGACCGGCATCAGGAACAGCAGGGCGATCTGGGTCAGCGCCCGCGTCCTCTGCGTCCGCCCGAGGAGCCATCCCGCGACGCCGAGGGCGAGAACGATCGGGGGCAGGGCCAGCCAGGGAAGGGCCGCCGTGGGGGGCACACCGGCGTGAACGACCGGGAGCAGCGCCACCACGACCCACCACTGGAGGCCGAGGACAGCGACCCGCACGGCATCCCTCGGCGAGGGCGCCGCGGGCACCGAGGCGGGAACGGACATCGGGTGGGAGCCTACTACGAACCCCGGTGCAGTCCCGTGCCGGGCGGTCCTCTGCGCGGAGTTCTCGCCAACGACGGCGTCTCGGCTATCTTCTCCGCCGTGAAGACACGGTTCGCTGGAGGCGGCGGACCGGGGTCCGTGGGGGCCGGGGGGCGGCGATGAGGACTTGCGGTCGGTGTGGGGTGCCCTTGGAGGCCTCCGCACGTTTTTGCTCGGGTTGCGGCGCGAACCAGGAGGGCGCTGCAGCGCCCACCGACCCGATGGTCGGCCGGGTGATCGGCGGGGCGTACCTCGTGCAGGAGCTCCTCGGCGTCGGGGGCATGGGCCGCGTCTACAAGGGCGTCCAGACCGTCCTCGGCCGGACCGTCGCCATCAAGCTCATCCACCCTCACCTCGTCGGGGACGCGCAGACGACGGCGCGCTTCTACAACGAGGCCCGCGCGGCGAGCCGGCTGAACCACCCCGGCAGCGTGGGGGTCATCGACTTCGGCCGCACGGACGACGGCGTCCTCTATCTGGTGATGGAGTTCCTTGAGGGGCGCGACCTGGCCACCGTGCTGAGCGTGGAGTCGCCGCTCTCGATCGGCCGCATCTGCCGGATCCTGGGTCAGGTCCTCACCGCGCTCGCCGAGGCGCACGCCCTCGGGGTCATCCACCGCGATCTCAAGCCGGAGAACGTGTTCCTGCAGCAGGTCCGCCGAGGCGACGAGGTCGTCAAGGTCGTCGACTTCGGGCTGGCGACGATCGTGGGGGCGGGCGGCTCGTCGATCACCGCGCCCGGGCTCGTCTGCGGGACGCCCGATTACATGTCGCCGGAGCAGGGGAAGGGCGAGCCGCTCGACGGCCGCTCGGACCTCTACGCGGTCGGCGTGCTGCTCTTCGAGATGCTGGTCGGGCAACTGCCGTTCTCGGACGAGACGCCCACCAAGGTCGTGCTGCGCCACATCCAGGACCCCGTCCCGGATCCCCGGCGCTTGGCCCCGCGGCGGGGCATCTCGGACGCGCTCGCCGACGTCACGATGCGGGCGCTGCAGAAGGATCCTGCGGCCCGCTACCAGTCGGCCGACGAGATGTTCGAGGCGCTCCGGCAGGCCGAGGCGGTGCTGAGCAGCCGCGCGCAATCGTCGATCGGGTGCCCGGCCTGCGGGCACGTCAACCCGGGCGATGTCCGGTTCTGCGGGGCCTGCGGCGGTCGGCTGGTGGAGATCGCGACGCTCCCTCCCGCCCCGCCCTCGGCGCGGACGTCGTCGCCCGAATTGAGGGCCACGGCCTCGCCGCGGGCCTCGATCTCGTCGATCGGCGGGCGCCCGATGCTGGGGCGGGAGGCCGAGGTGGAAGCGCTCTTGGCCGCGCGCCAGGACACGAGCAGCGGCCCGGTCTGGGTGCACGTGCAGGGCGAGTCGGGGGTGGGCAAGACGCGCCTCCTCGCCGAGCACGCCCACCGTGCCTCTGGGCTCGGAGACGTCGTGGTGAGGGCGGCTCCGCATCCGACCGGGGTGCCCGTGCCGTACCACGCGGTGGCGGGCCTCCTCGCGGGGCTGCTCGACGTGGACGAGTCGTTCTTGCTCCGGTGGTCGACCGGGGGCGCGGCCATCTCCGGGGAAGACGCGATCCGGCGGGTCGTGCACGGGGCACGCATCGAGGCGCTGTCGGTGGATCCGATGACCGCCGCCGGACTCGCGGAGCTCGGCGCGCCCTGTGGTCTGCCCGGACCGGTGCGGCGCTCGCGCGCGGGGGCGGTCGCCGTGGCGCTCGCCGCCGCGGTGCAGGCGGCCTCGCCGCGCGCGTCGAGCGGTCGGATCCTGCTCGTGGTCGACGACCTCCCGCGCTGCGATGCCCTGACGCGGGAGGCCCTCGGGCACCTGATGACCCGGGCCGCGGCCAGCGGGTTGCCCTTGCTCCTGGTGACCGCGTCGTCGTCGTCACGGGAGGGGGCACCCCATCCGGACTGCCGCGTCCTTCCGCTGCGCGGCATCGAGGTGCCGGCCCTTCTCGAACTCGACGGTGCCGCCCCGCCCGCCGAGGCGACCCCCCCGTCCGGCGCTCCGGCGATGCGGCTGGTGCTGCCGCTGCATCTCGAGCAGGCCCACGCGCTCGTGGTCGGTGGCATCGACGGGCCGCTGCCGCCGCGCCTCGCCGACCTCATCATGGCCAGGCTGGATCGCCTCGAGCGCGGCGCGCGCCGTGTGTTGCAGGCGGCGGCCGTCC
>CAIKNO010000335.1 GCA_903828805.1 uncultured Sandaracinus sp.
CCCGCCGGTCAGGCCGGAGGCGGCCGTGGTCGAAGCGGCGGTGACGGTTGCGGCGGCGTCGGCGACCGAGGCTGCGCCGGCGACCGAGGCTGCGTCGGCGACCGAGGCCGCGCCGGCCCCGGCGTCGGTTCCAGGGGACGCGCCCGATCCCGTGCCCGAGCCGGCTCCGGGGGGGGCGCCGCTCGCCACGGGGGCCGCGGGGCCGCCCTCTCCGGACGGCTCCTGCGGGCTTCCCGGACCCCCCGCGCCCACGGCGGCGAGCTTGGCCTCCACGGCGGCGCGGATCCGCTGGATCGCGTCCGCGCCGGGCGCGGGGGCGTCGCGCTCGGCCGCGTACAGCTCGGCGAGTTCGTCGGGGACCGGGTCGTGCTCGTTCACCGCGCACCGCCCCCGGCGCGCCTTCGCACCTGCTCGAGCAAGGCCGCCCGGCCGCTGCGCAGCCGGGAGTAGGCGGTGTTGAGGGGGACCTCGAGCGCCTCGGCGGCCTCGACCGCGCTCAGCCCCTCGAGGTCCACCATCACGATCACGGCGCGCTGCTCGGCGCTCAGCGTCTCGAGGGCCTCGTGCAGCAGCTCACGCTCGCGAAGGCCCTGCACCTCGCGGTCCGGTCCGGGGCCGGGCGCGGGCATCGAGGTGCTGAGTTCGAGCTTGGGCTGGTTGTCCATGAGCCGTCGGTGGTCGCTCGTCTGGCGGAACACGAACGCGAAGAGCCAGGGGCGAAGGGGCCGGGCGGGATCGTACGTCGACCACCGCGCATGCACCTTCATCAAAATCTCTTGGGTCAAGTCCTCACAATCCGCCTCTCGAATTCCGAGACGGCGAATTTGCCTGAACAACCAGGGTACCTCGGGCCCGACCTTCGCCCAGAAATCCTCGTTGAGGGAGGGATCCGACATCACGCGCCCTCGAAGGCGAGTCCGAGGACCAGCGCGCCCATGGCGACCTCGCCGCGCCACAGCAGCTCGCCGGCGACCCGGGCCTCGGGGCGCAAAAGGGTCGCCCCGGCCTCGACGCCGCCGAAGAGTTCGAACCCCTGCCCGAGCGGCCACGCGGCGCGGACGGCCGCCCCGGCCCACGCCGCCTGGCCGTCGGCCGTGGCCGGATCGGACACGCCCTGGCCTTTGCCCCGGATCCACGCGCCCGACGCCCACAGGCACAGCGACACGACCGACAGGTGATGGCAGCCGCGGACGCCGACGCCGCCCCACGCCAGCACCGCGCCGCGTCCGGTGGACGTCCTGAGCGTGACCTCGGGAAGCCAGCGGCCCTCGACGACCAGCGTGAACCGGCCCAGGCCGAACCCGAGCCCCACGGCCGCCCCGGCGGCGGGGTCCGGCAGCACCCCGACGGTGCCGAGCCCGGCGAGCTCGACCCGCGCGCGCGGCCCCGCCCCGACGTCGGCGACCGGTTCGGCGGCCGGGGCGGGTGGGCTCGCGACCTCGGGCGACGGCAGTGCGGCGGTCGACGTCGCGGCGGGCACCGACGTCGCGGCGGCCACCGACGTCGCGGCGGCCACCGCCGGGGCCATCGCCAGCAGGGCGTCGGCGGTGACGGCGATGGAGAGGGCGACGCTCCGGACGAGCTCCTGGCAGTCGCCCGCTTCGAGGAAACGCTCCCCGGCGGGCGACGGGCCGTCGGCGAACGTCATCCGCGCCCGCAGGTTCGGCCCGTCCGTGGGCGTGATGTCGAGGGAGACCGCGATCCGGGTATGGTCGGGGCCTGCCAGCGCCCGGCCGAGCTGCGCCTCGACCTCGCCGCCGATCTCCGCGCCCGAGGGGCAGCGCGGGTCGAGGAGGCCGATGCGAAGGCCGACTCCGTCGGCACGGACCGGTGCGGCGTCGCCCCCGGCCTCGACCGGAGCCTGGGCGCCGGCCGCCGACGTCGCCCCCCACGCGACCAGGGCGAGCGCCGCGGCGATCAGGGCCGTCGATGGGCCGCGCCGTCGGGGCGCGGGATGGCGGGAGGACCCGATGGGCATCGCGCCGGTCTTGCCGACGGACCACGGACCCCCCTCCGATCGAAACAGCGCGCGTTGCATGGGCTCCAACCGAGCCGGGCGAATCGCTGGCCAAGGTGGTTTCGGGATCACGAATCGAACGGCGCGCAACATCCCCAAGCCTTTCGAACGTATCGAGCCTCGCACGGGCCGCCCGCGAGAATCCACCACGATTTCAAGGGCGATGTCGATTGTTCACGCGCCGCCACCCACCGACACCCAGGTAGAAACGGCCGCGTGGGGCCTGTGGCAATCAGCCTCGGTTCGGACGTCGACGCACGACGCGGCCCACGACGCCGCGTGGTTCCGGGATCGTGCTGCGACTGGTGCCGGGTCGGAGCGTCGCGGGTCGACGGGGCGTGCGCGGGGCGCGCGGAAGGAGAATCGGAGGGCGGAGGGGTCTGCAGGTGGCGCGCGGAAGGAGAGTCGGAGGGCGGAGGGGTCTGCAGGTGGCGCGCGGAAGGAGAGTCGGAGGGCGGAGGGCTCTGCAGGTGGCGCGCGGAAGGAGAATCGGAGGGCGGAAGGTTCTGCAGGTGGCGCGCGGAAGGAGAATCGGAGGGCGGAAGGTTCTGCAGGGGGCCGGCAGAACGAAGGCCGCTCCGAACCTCCTCAGCGCAGCGCGCGAAGCGCCTCTTCGACCCGCGCACGCTCGAGCGCGCCGCGTCCCCCGAGCGCCCGCTGGTAGTAATCCCGCGCGCGGGCCGTGTCCCGCCGCGCCCGCATGACGTCGCCGTAGAGCGCCAGGCCCGCCGCGAGGTCGGGATGGACCGTGAGCAGCCGATCGAGGAACCCGCTCGCCAGCACGTCCCTCTGCTGCGCGAGCGCGAGCTCGGCGGCGCGCAGCAGAGGCTCGGGGCGGGAGGGATCGAGGTCGGCCGCGTGGCGGAACTGCTCGAGGGCCTCCTCGACGCGCTCGGTGCGGGCGAGCACCTCGCCGAGGGCGCGGGCGCTCCCGGCGTCGTTGCCCACGCGCGCGAGCGCCGCGCGCAGTTCGGCCTCCGCCTCGGGCAACGCCCCCCGCGACAGCAGCGCGCGCCCGAGCCCGGCGTGGGCCTGCGCGGAGGTGCCGTTCTCGCCGAGCGCCGCGCGGTACGCCGCCTCGGCGGGGCCCGCCTGCCCGTCCTCGAGCAGCGCGTCGGCGAGCGCGACGTGCGCGTCCGCCCATCCGGGCCGCCCCGCCGCCGCCCGCTCGAGCAGGGCGCGCCCCTCGGCGCCTGCGGTGAGCCGCCCGAGCGCCAGCTGCACCTCGGGGTCGTTCGGGGCGAGCTCGAGCGCCCGACGCAGGGCCTGCCGGGCGTCGTCCGCCCGTCCCGCCGCGGTGTAGAGCAGCCCGAGGCCGAGGTGAGGCGCGGGCTCGGTCGGTCGGCTGGCCGCGGCGCGGCGGTACGCGTCCTCGCCCTCGGCGACCGCCGCTCGGAGCCGGTGGGCCTCGCCGAGCGCGACGAGGGCCTCGTGGTGCGTGGGCTCGGCGGCCAGGACCTGCCCGAGGGTGTCGAAGGCCCGGGCGCTGCGGTTCCACACCAGGTCCGCGCGCGCGTTGCAGACCAGGGCGAGCGGCGCGCTCCGACCCGCCCGCGACAGCGCCCGACAGGCCCGCTCGGCCGCGGCGTGGTCGCCCTGGGCGAAGGCGACCCGGGCGACGTCGAAGAGCGCCTCCTGCGAGCCGCGGGCCCGCTGCGCGGCGCGGGTGAGCTGCTGCTGGGCCTCGCGGTGATGTCCGGCGCGGAGGAGGCCGAGGCCGAGCGCGCGGAGGGCCAGCGCATCGCTCGGGTGGGCCGCGGCCTCGGCGCGAAGCCGCGGCAGTTCCGTCTCCTGGGCGCGGGCGCTCGACGTGGAGACCGCGAGCGCGCCGGGGACGGCGAGGGCGAGGAGCAGGGCGGGCAGGCAGCGTCGGCGCATGGGGGACCTCTCCGGCAGGGGACGACCCGGGGGTAGCATGGACGGGGCGCCGCGGGTCGTCCCTTGCGTCGCGCCGCGCGCCGCGCTGCCCGATTGCGTGACGATGGCACGACGTCTGCTGCATGCTGGCCCGCATGAAGACGCTGGCACGCCTTGGCACGCTCCTGACCCTTCTCCTGGCGCTCGGGGGGTGTGATGCGGAGCCAGGGCCGACGCCCGACGCGGGCGACGCGGGGGCCGCGGCGTCCGACGGCGGGCCGGGTCCGCTCGACGGCGGGCTCGATGGAGCGGTGCCGCCGGACGACGGCGGGGCTGCGGCGCCGGACGGCGCGGTGCCGGCGTGCGGCGAGCCCGACCGGGTCTGCCCTGCGGCGGTGCCGTACTCCAGCGCGCCCTGCGAGGGCTCGCTCTCGTGCACGTACCCCACCGCCGAGGCGCAGTGCGTCGAGGGCGTGTGGAGTGCCATTCGACTGTGCCCCGATCGTCCGCCGGGCGCGCCGTGCTTGCCGCCGCTCGTCGAGAGCTGCGAGGCGCCGTTCGCTGCCACGCTCGCCGGGGCGACCGTGGCGCTCGGCCCCTACGGCGCGGGCCGGGCCTTCCTGCCCGACGAGCTCGTCACGCCCGTGGTCGGCGGGCAGGGCAGCCCGATGATCTCGTGGGCGCTGCGGATCGAGGGGGTCGAGGCCCCGGGATGCGTGCGCAGCGCGCTGGACTTCGCGTTCGATGGGGGCGCGCCGGTGCGGCTGAACCAGCCGGTCACGCTGCACTGCGGCGCGTCCCGCGCGACCTTGCTGGTCGTGCCCGGCGACGTCTGCGATCCGATGCGGACGTACCCGATGACGCTGCACGTCACGGTCGAGGGCGTCGGGGAGGCCAGCGCCACGGTGCGGGTGCAGGGCATCGAGTGCCCCCTGACGGGATGAGGAATCGGACGTCGGCGCGCGGGTGGCCCCCGGTTGGGGGGGGCTTGATCGGCGGCGGCGTCGCTGAGAGAGTGGAGTCGGGTCGCACGGGGCGACGCGAACCGAGATGAAGCGGGAGGGCACGTCGATGAAGCGGAACTCGAAGCTCGTGATCACTGCGTTCGTGGGGCTCGCGTGGCCGGTCGGCAGCGGATGCCAGTCCGGGGCGGCGTTGCCCGAGGTGCCCGCCACGTGGGCCCACGGTGCCGACGCTGCGCGCGTCGGGGCCGAGCCCCGGCTGCGTCTCGGCGCCGACGGCGTCGAGGAGGTCCTGGCCCCCCGAGCTCGGCGAGACGCCGTTCGAGGCGCTGCCCCCCGGAGGCACGCCGACCGGGGTCGGGGTCGGGCTCCCCGGCTTCGTCGGCGACGGCACCCTCGAGGTGCCATCGGCGGAGCTCTTCGGGGACCTCGGCGCGGTCCGCGGCTTCTCCGGTCCGGTCTCGGTCGTGGGTGCGCACAGCGACCGCGCGGGCTCGAACGTCACGCTCGAATGGCGGGAGGGAGACGCCTGGGTGCAGGCGTCGCTCGACGTGACGAACCTCGACCTGCTCGGGGCGCCGGCGGGTCGGTACCAGACGGATCCGCTGGACGCGTCGGCGCCCGCGGTGGTGGTGTACGGCGCGTCCGGCCGCGCGACGGACCTGGCCTCCCTCACCTCGTCGCGCGCGGTCCTGTCGATCTCGGACGAGCCGGACGGCGCCCGCAAGCTGCAGGTCGAGGCCGAGTTCACCGCGGCCGACGGCAGCGTGCAGGAGGCCTTCCTGGTCGCGACCGTGCGCGAGGGCAGCATCCGCCCCATCGTCATCTCGGGCGCGCTCATGAGCGGCGACCTGGGTGACATCGCCGGCTACGGCGCCGATTCCTCGCGCGTGGACGGCACGTACACGACGGCTCTCTCGAGCATCCGTCTCGACGCCGAGGGGCCGGGCTGGTGGGTCATGAACTACCTGAACGTCTCGGGCCTCGACCTGCGGACCGTCGCGGCCGGTGTGTACCGAAGCGACGCCGCGTCGGGGATCGCCATCTCGGCGACCGGCTGCTCGGGCCCGAGCTACGGCACGTACACCTACGACCACTCGGTCGACGAGGGCGAGATCCAGATCGAGGACGGCGAGGACGGCGAGCGCAGGATCGACTACGCGATGCTCTTCCCGTCGGCCGACGGGCGCTCGTCGCAGATCGCGCGGGGCTCGTTCCGCTTCCGCGTCGTCTCCCGTCGCTGACGCCGAGCGCGCCTCCCCAGCGCGCCTCTCCATCGCACCTCCACCCGCGCCCTCTCCTCGCACCCCGGGGAGAGGGCGCAGTTCGTGAGGCCGTCAGCGGAGCGTCCGGAACGCGTGATCCCAGAGCGGCGTCCCGATGCCCCAGCGCGTGGTGGGCGCGAGGTGGTGGTGCTTCAGGTGATGATCCTGCAGCGCCTTGAGCCATCGATGGGTCGGTCGTCCGTGGTGCGCCATCCAGTGCACCGCCTCGTAGGCCGCGTACCCCACGAGCGCGCCGGCGACGAACGCGTGCCGGGCCTCGGGATGCGGCAGCGCCTTCGAGAGCCCGACGAAGAACAGGACGGTCGAGCCGAGCTGGATCGGAGTGGCGGCGAGCCTTCGCGGGTCGCGGGGCCACACGTGATGGTGACCGTGGGCCAGGAACGTGAGGATGCGTCCCTGCGCGGTGCGGACCTCTGCGTGGAACAGGAATCGGTGCATCGCGTACTCGGCGAGCGACCACGCCACGACGCCGAGCGCGCCCCAGCCGACGACGGCGGCCGCGCCGAGCGACGATGCCCGCGACACGGCCCAGCCCGCGAGCGGCAGCGCCACCGCGTAGGGCTGCAGAGGATGCGAGCGCGTGGCGAGATCGAGCCAGCCTGCCCGGTACAGGGCGACGGCGTCGCCCCGAGGCCGCAGCCCCGGGGCGCGCCAGGGGAGGTCGGCGGCCAGCCGGGCCGTCTCGGTCAGGTCCTGTGCGCGCACGGCTCCGTGCCGACGATGGCGACGTCGGCCCTCACTCGTCGGGGTGGTTGCGGGCCCAGTACGAGAGCAGCGCGTTGTCGTCGACGACGCGCGAGTGGTAGTGGTCCCAGACGTCGGTGAGCATCACGCACGCGCCCTTGCTCAGCTGCGGCGTGAGGTAGAGCGCGTAGTAGTCGGCGCCGCTCCCATCGTCGACCGGGCCGAGCTTGTCGAGGGGCTTCCCGGTCGAGGGGGAGAAGAGCGCGCAGCGGGTGCCCGGCTCGATCGCGGTGAAGCCCGACTTGCGGCGGTCTCCATGGACGGGCGACAGGTGCACGATGCCCTCCTGCCCGTTCGCGCGGATCTTCAGCGCGACCGAGGCGTTCCCGTCGAAGAGGACCGTCGGGTCCATCAGGCTCTCGCCGTCCGGACCGTACGCGTGCGTCACGACGACGGTGACGCCGCCGGAGACCGGCAGCAGGCTGTCCCGCCGGGACTCGAGCTCCGGGTCGGTCTGGAGGTTCTCTTCGTCGATGTGCTTTCGGTCGACCATGACGACGTTCTCCTCGGTGCGAAGCGCCTTGGAGGGGCGAGTAGCACGGACCCGAGCGGGATGTCGATGGGCGCCCGTGCGGACGCGACCTTCAGTCGTCGACCAGGTTGTCGATCTGGCCCTTCAGCTTCGCGAAGCGACGCAGGAAGTCGGCGTGGTCGGCGCGGAAGGCCTCGATGAGGCGCCGCTCCTGGGCCTTCGTCGAGAGCTCGGAGGACAGCCTCCGGACCGCGTCGATCAGCTGTTCGGGACGCTCGAGCGTCCCGAACTTCGGCTCGGCCCGGCCTCGCTCCAACCGGTCGAGCCGCGCGTCGGGGCCGGGGGTGCCGTAGAGCAAGCCCATCAGCTCCGTGCGCTCGGCCTGCAACGACTTGAGGACCATGCTGCCCCGCAGGTCGGGCAGGTCGTCCCGCACGACCAGGATGTCGAGTCCGCCGCGGGAGCCGCGGTCGAGCGCGCCCCCGCCGCTCATCTCGATCGAGAGGTCCCAGCCCTCGAGGCGCATGAGCTTCGCGAGCACCTCGAGCAGGGCGGCGTCGCCGTCGACCAGGAGGACCCGGGGGCGGACCGGCGGCAGGGCCGCGGAGATGTCGGCGTACACCACGTGCGCCTGCGCGAGCATCACCTTGAACGCGTCGTGCAGGACGCTGCGCGCATCGCGGTGGAGCTGGCTGCCTTGCTGAGTCGAGACGGTGCGCGCGAGGATGCCGTCGACCGCGCTGCGCAAACGCGGGACGTGCTCGGTGGCCTTCACGATGACGTCGGCGGCGCCGAGCCGGAAGGCCTCCACGGCCCCCTCGAACGTGCGGCGCGCGGTGAGGACGACCGCCGTCGTCTGGGGCGAGCGCTCCTTCACGATGCGCAGGAGCTCGAGGCCGCCGGAGGGCTCGTCGACGTCGAGATCGACCAGCATCACCGGGAAGAACTTCTGCGTGAGCGCGTCGCGCGCCTGCGCGCGGTTGGCGACCACGGTGCAGACCTGGCCCCGCCCGTCGAAGTGCCGACGGAGGCCCTCGCGGTCCTTCTCCGCGCCGTCCACGATCAAGAGTTCTTCTCCGGCCATGGCGATCTCCCGGGTGCGCGCGGGGTTCAGCGAGAGAAGGGCATCTGCATGGGGACCGGCGCCTCGCCGTGGGGCGGGGGCGGCAGCCTCCAGGCGTCGACCTCGTGGGCGAGGCAGGCCCCCAGCAGGTCGATGCCCGTGGTGTTGCGGGCCACCTCGGTGCCGGTGACCTCGCCGGAGTCCTCGATCGTGAAGCCGATGACGATGGTGCCGCGCACGGCCTCGCCGCGGACGCGGCTCTCGTGATCGAAGCACGCCTGCGCGCGCCGGGCGTAGAACTCGCGGATGACGCGGCGGACCTGCGCGCCGTAGGCGTCCATCGGGTCGGGCTCCTGCGCCGCGAGGGCGTCCCAGTCGGGCTCCCGCGCGGCCGCAGCGCCGCTGCCCGTCGTGCCCCCCGAAGCGCCTCCCGCGGCCGGTCCGGTCGCACCGCCGGTGGACCCGCCCGCGGACGCCGTGGTGCCGCTGGAACTGCCGCTGCCGGTCGAGGCGCCCGCGCCTGTGCCTGTCGAGGCGCCCGCGCCTGTGCCTGTCGAGGCGCCCGCGCCTGTGCCTGTCGAGGCGCCCGCGCCTGATCCCGTCGAGGCGCCCGCGCCTGATCCCGTCGAGGCGCCCGCGCCTGTGCCTGTCGAGGCGCCTGCGCCGGACGTGTTCCCGGGGGCGGGACCGCGCGGGGCGGCCGCGCCCTCGCTCGGGGTGCTGGACGGCCGCGGGCGTGTGCCAGGTCGAGCGCCGCCTTCGGGCGCGGGCGTCGGCACATCGGCGCCGCGGGGGATCGGCACCCCGATCTCGATCGGCGCGTCGTCCGGCACCGGGGCCCCTCGGTCGGGTGCCTGCGCGGGGGCGTCTGCAGGGGCGGCGTCGGGTCGCATCACCCACCAGGTGGCGCCCACGCCCGAGGCGACCAGCAGCACGGCGCCGCCGAGGAGCGCGGCGTAGGTGCGGCCTGCGGACCGCACACCGATGGCTTCGAGCGAGATCCCCGACCCCGTCGTGGTGCCCGAAGCCCGCGAGAGGCCTGAGGTCGTGGTCGACGTGGGCGCGGCCGAACCCGTGGGCGCGGCCGAACCCGTGGGCGGTGCCGGCGTCCCCGGGGCGGTGTCGGCCAGCGCGCCGCCGGGCTCGCCGGACCTCGCGATCCCCGTACCGCACATGTTGCAGAACCGCGCGTCTTGCTTGTTCTGCGCCCCGCAAGCCTGACAGAAGACCATCCCGGGAAGGATAGCCGGTCGCCGCTCGAGGTGCGCAGTTCCCGGGCGGCGCCGCGTCAGGCCCCGCCGCGCGCGGCTCCGTCCGTGGCGTCGGTGCGGCCGTCCGGGGGCGGGAGCCCGCGTGCGAGGTCGGGCGTGTCGCGCTCGACGTCGTCCTCGGTCGGGGGCTCCGAGCGCGGTTCGACCGCGGCCGAGTCGACCGCCTCGCCGGCGGCGCCCGCCTCGTCGGGCTCGTCCTCCTCGCCGGCCTCGCCCGATTCGAGCGCGGAGCGGTGGTCCACATCGGGCACGACGACCTCGCCCCGATGTCGCGCCGCGGCGTCCATGCGCGCGGCGAGCGCCCCGAGGATCGGGCGCTCCCGGTGGCCCTCGGAGGGACCCGAACCGTCGCTCCAGAAGTGGCTGCGGGCGCGCACGTCGAGGTGGACGAAGCCGCTCACCGGATAGATGCCCACCCCCACGAACCCGAGCGTGCGCAGGTACGTCGCCAACCGCCGATCGCTCACCCCGGGCAGCACGAGATCGATGGCGCGCCCCTGGCCGTGACGGCTCGAGGGATTCCCTTCCCGGTAGCCGCTGACGACGTGCACGTAGGGCGCCTCGAAGTGCTGCACCGCGCGCTGCACGAGCGACACGAGCCGCGGATGGATCGGGTGCGTCGAGCCCTCGCGCGAGGCGAGCGCGAGGGCGACCTGCGCCATCGACGCCGCGTCGAACGTGCCCTCGTCGTCGGCCGGGACCAGGCGCGTCCGGGGCCCACCGTGGATGGGCGCGAGCACCATCGGCTGGGGATCCTGCGCGGACCAGGCGCGCCGCGCGGCGCGGTCCGGCGCGCGATGCCATCGGCGGATCATCCGGCGCTGCGCGGCGGTCAGGCGCACGCGCCTCGGAGCGCGGCGCCCGCTTCGGGCGGTCCTTCCCCGGGCGTGCCTGTGGGCGTGCTGGCAGGACGTGTCGGCGCGTGCCGCGGGGACGTCGGCCACGCACAGGCCGAGCACCGCCGCCAGACCGAGCGCGAGTCCGACGACGATGCGCCGTGCGCGCACGCACCCGCAGGGCGGAGCCTTCGGCCCGCGGGACGTCCGCGCCGGGTCAGCCGGGAACGTCACCGAGGGCCCTGAGCGCCTCGCACGCGGCGGTCTGCTCGGCGTCGAGCTTCGTGCGCCCCGAGCCCGCCGCGATGATCACCCCGAGCCCGTCGCGCACCGTGACGTGAAAGGTGCGGGCGTGCTCCGGACCCTCGGTGCGCTCGAGCTCGTAGCGCGGCGTCGCGGTGCCGCCGCTCTGCAGACGCTCCTGCAGGCGCGACTTGAAGTCCCGCTCCCCCGGCCGCGTGACGTCGAGCCGGGGCGCGAGGAGGCCGCGCGCGACCTCGATCGCCCGCTCGACGCCCGCGTCGAGGAACACCGCGGCGATGCACGCCTCGAGGGCGCTCGCGAGCAGTCGGGGCTTGCTGCGCCCTCCGGAGCGCTCCTCGCCCTTGCCGAGCTGCAGGGCCGCTCCGAGGCCGATCGAGACCGCGATCTCCGCCAGCGCGCGCTCGTTCACGAGGTCCGCGCGCCGCCGGGTGAGCTCACCCTCGCGCGCGGCCGGAAACTGGGCGTGCAGCAGCATCGCGGCGGCGGCCCCGAAGACGGCATCCCCGAGGAACTCGAGTCGCTCGTTGTCGCCGGGGGTCCGACCCGGGTGCTCGTGCAGGAACGATCGGTGGGTGAGCGCCGCGGCGCGCAGTCCCTCGTCGCGAAACGTGTGGCCGAGCCGGAGGCAGAGCGCCTGGGCGGCCTTGTCGGCATCGCGGGGCGCGCGCACCTCGGGCGTCGTCGTGCCCGACGGGAGAACCTGCTGCGCTTCGGTTCGATGCGACGCACCCATGAGGGCGGGCAGGGTAGACCCGGACCTGCCGAGCGTCGAGGACACCAGGACCGTCGACGACGCGCGCGCATGGAGGGGGCGGCGACCCCTCGAGCGCCTCCGTTGGGCGGGCGCTGCAGGCCGACGAACCACGAAGACCCCGTCGAGGCGGCGCGCTCCGGGCGTCGCGTCGTCTACGAGCCTTCCGGCGGCGGCGCTGTGGGCCGCTCATGCGCCACCTGCCCGCGCGGCGCGGCCGACCCCGGCGGATCGCCGTCCACCGCGGCGCCGTCGTGGAAGTTGAGCCGCTCCCGGACCGCGTACGTGGTCTTGCCCTGGGACTCGTAATACGTGCGCATCGTCAGCTCGCCGAGCAGTCCGAGGAGCACGCTCTGGACCCCTCCGAGGCCCAGGAAGAGCCCGGCGAGGAAGAAGGGGTCCGTGTAGAGCGGCTCGTGCCAGAGGAGCTTCTTGCCGATCGTCCACGTCCACGACGCGGCGGCGAGCGCGAGGCCCGCGAACCCGAGCCGCCCGAAGAAGTGCAGCGGCCGTGTCCCGTACGTGACGAGGAACCGGACCGTGATCAGATCGAGCAGCACCCGGAACGCCTTGGACGGGCCGTACTTGCTGGCGCCGTGGCGCCTCGGGTGGTGCATGACCGGCAGCTCGGTGATGCGTGCACCGACCGCCGCCGCCCACGCGGGGATGAATCGGTGCATCTCCCCGTAGAGGGCGACGTCCTCGAGGATCTCGCGTCGATAGGCGGTCAGCGTGCAGCCGAAATCGTGCAGCGGCACCCCCGTCCACCGCCGCGCGAGCGCGTTCCCCAGCCTGCTCGGGAGCGTCACCGTCCAGTACGGATCCCGACGCTCGCGGCGCCAGCCGGCGACCACGTCGAAGCCCTCGTCGAGCTTCGCGAGGAGCCGCGGGATGTCACGTGGATCGTTCTGGAGGTCCGCGTCCATGGGGACGACGACCTCGCCCCGCGCGTGCTCGAACCCCGCCGCCAGCGCGGCCGTCTGGCCGAACGTTCGCCGGAAGCTCAGCACCCGGACGCGCGCATCGTGCGCGGCGAGACAGCGCAGCACCGCGAGCGAGCCGTCTCTCGAACCGTCGTCGCAGAAGAGCACTTCCCAGGGGGCGTCGAACGATGCGAGCGCCGCGCAGAGCGCCGCGTGCAGCGGTGACAGGTTCGCCGCCTCGTCGAGCACCGGCACGACGACCGAGAGGGCCACGGGTGGGTGCGGGTTCGGGCTCATGCGGAGGTCGGGGCGGGCAGGGTCGGATCGACGTCCATCCCCGCGTGCGGCGGGGACGTGAGGTGCCCGCGGAACGAGGAGCTCTCGACGAAGAGGCCGTGCCAGGTGAGCAGCGTCGCGATGCTCCACAGCGCGCGGCCGTTGTCGCGTCGGCCGGCGAGGTGTTCCTGCCAGAGGGACGTCACGTGCCTGGGTGAGAGGAACCCGAGGCGCGCGACCCTCGAAGGTTCGAAGAGTCGGTCGGCGAGAGGGCGCATCTCGCGCATCAGCCAGAGCGAGTGCGGCAACTCGAGGCCCATGTTCTTGCGCCCCACGATCTCGCGCGGCACGCGCCCCTCCATCGCGCGCTTCTGCATGTGGCGACCGCGCATCCCCTTGAGCCGAAGATCGGCGGGCACCTGCACCATCCGCTCGAAGAGCGTGCGATCGAGGTACGGGAAGCGCGCCTCCACCGAGTGGGCCATGAGGGTCCGGTCGTTCTTCACCATCAAGTCCCCGATGAGGTACGTCTCGAGATCGAGGGCCGAGAGTCGATCGAGCTCGTGGGGAAAGGGGTACCCGTCGAAGTGCCGCGCGAAGAGCGCGCCGGTCGTCTCCGAGGGGCGATGGTCGGGCATCAGCGCGGCCTTGTCGGCGTCCGTGAGCGTGAAGCGCCAGTGGATGTGCGCCTGGGCGACGTCGAGCTCGGCGCCGTCGGTGAAGCGCTTCGCCATGAAGTCGAGGCTCAGCTTGCGGTAGTCGGAAGGCAGCGCGTGAACGGCGTGTCGGATCAGTCGCCTCGCCGCACTCGGCACGAACCTCCGGTAGTACCGCCGCACCTTCCACGCGCGGTAGGTCTCGTACGCGGTGAACGTCTCGTCGCCGCCCTCGCCGCTGAGCAGCACCTTGACGTCCTGCTTGGCCCGCTCGGCCATCAAGAACGAAGGGATCGCGGCGCCGTCGGCCGTGGGCTCGTCCATGTAGGCCATCTGCCGCTCGAGCGCGCCGAGCACCTCGTGCGGCCCGACCCGGATCTCGTGGTGCGTCGTGCGCGCGACGCGCGACATCAGGCGCTGGTACCGCGACTCGTCGAAGCTCGCCTCGCCCATCGCGATCGAGTACGTGTGGATGGGCGCGTCGGGGCCGACGACCTCGCGGGTGAGCGCGAGGATCGAGCTCGTGTCGAAGCCCCCCGACAGCGTCAGGCCGAGCGGCGCATCGGAGACGAGGTTGCGGCGCACGGAGTCCTGCATGCACAGGTGCAGCTCCTCGGCGAGCGCGCGCTCGTCGGGCACCGCGCGCGGACGGTAGAGGATCTCGTCGTAGCGACGCTCGTGCACGCGTCCGCCCGCGTGATCCACCTCCACGAGGTGCGCGCCCTGGAGCTCTTCGATCTGCTGAAACGGCGTGTGCTTCCCGGGGATGTAGCCGAGCGTCAGGTAGTGGTGGAGGCCCTCGAGATCGAGGTCCTTTCGGAACGCCTCGAGGCCGAGGAACGACTTGATCTCCGAGGCGAAGTACAGGCGCTCCGGCGTCTTCATCAGGAACAGCGGCCGGATCCCGAAGAAGTCCCGCACCAGCCAGGTCTTGCCGAGCCGGCGGTCGTGGAGCGCGAACGCGAACTGCCCGGTGAGCTGCCGAACGAAGTCGATGCCGAGCGCTTCGTAGAGGTAGAGCAGCGTCTCGGTGTCGGTGGTCGAGCGGAACGGAAACCGCTCCCGCAGCCGGTGCTCGCGCTCGAGCGCGCGGAAGTTCGTGACCTCGCCGTTGTAGGCGATCCACACGCTGCCCTCGGCGTTCGGCATCGGCAGCGCGCCGCGCTCGGAGAGATCGAGGATCTGCAGCCGTGTGTTGCCGAGCGCGCAGCGCGGCATCCACACGTGCCGTCGCCCATCGGGTCCGCGGTGGTGCAGCACCGCGGTCATCCCCCGCAGTTCGTCCTTGTCGGGTCCACCGAGATCCACGCCGAGACCGAGCACGCCAGCGATCCCGCACATGGTCAGGTCTTCCTCTCGGTGACGGAGGTCGACGCCGTGGCCCGGAGCTCCGACAGCGCGAGCCGGGCGACGCGGGGATAGCTCTCGGGGCTCCAGACCGCGTTCGCCGCGATGGCGCACTCGAAGCTGCACTTGCAGCGCGTCTCGCGGATGGTCTCCACGATGCGACGGTGGGCGGCCGACGCGAGGACGGCCGGCACGCTGTAGTCGTGGTCCCGCACGTTGCCCGCGCTGACTCCGAGGATCTCGCACGGGTGCACGTCGCCGGTCTCGCCGACGATCACGAGCTTCCGGCCGGCCACGCAGGGGCTGACGAACTCGTCCTCGAAGACCACCCGCGTGAGGTGCTCGTACGTGACGTCGTCCACCGCCCTCCAGAGCGGGGACAGGAACCGCTTCTCCCGTCGTCGCGACCGCGCCTTGAGGAACTCGACGACCCGCAAGTACGCGTCGCGCGAGGACGTGCGGAGATCGGGGTCCCTCGGGTTGCCGCGGATGTAGGTGACCGAGAGGTTGTCGAACGAGAAGTCCCGGTCGAGCGCCTCGAGCGTCGAGAGGATCGTGTGCTCGTTGCGGGCGGTGTACGCGGCGTTCGCATCGAGGACGAGGTTCGTCGCGCGTCGGCGCAGGGCGTCGACCCGCGCGTACGTGCCGCACAAGCGCTCCCACGAGCCCGGGGCGGAGCGAAAGGTGTCGTGGTCCGCGCCGATCCCGTCGATGGAGAAGACGACGCGAAACGCGGTCGAGGGGAACGCGGGCAAGACGTCCTCGAGGTACGCCTCGATCCGGTCGCTGAACCACGCGTTCGTCGGGATCGTCACGAATCGAGGCGCGCAATGCTCGAGCCACGTGCGCGTGACCGCGGCGAAGTCCTCGCGGACGAAGGGCTCACCCCCGGTCAACGAGAGCTGCACGAGCGGGCCGAGGCCCCGCGCGATGCGCTCGATCTCGTCGAGGCGCAGTTCGTCCGGCTTGCGGCCCTTGGCGATCTCCGCGTGATAGAAGCAGTGGGCGCACCGGAAATTGCAGCGGTTGGTGACGTAGAAGATGAGGTACCCGACCTGCTCGGGATCGACGAGGCTGCGGAGCGTCGACAGGCCCCTCCGGACGCGCGTCGGGAGCGAGTCAGACATCGCGCACTCCCTGGGCTCGGCGCTTGGCCTCCCGCTCGGCGCCGCTCGGCCCGTGCAGGAGATGGACGAGCGCGCCGTGGACCGCGCCCGCGCTGATGACCGCGCTGAACCACACGTTCAGCACCACGCACGAAGGCAGCGCCCCCGGGGCGCGCTTCGCGATCGCCGCGAAGAGTCGCCCGTAGCCGCGCAGCCAGAGGAGCGCGAAGACCAGCGCCACGCCGCCCGCAGCAGGCTGCAGCGGCGCGATGGCCGAGCATGCGAGCATGAGCGGCACGGCGAGCGTCGCGAGGCCCGTTCCCGCGGTCGCATCGCCCGCCGACTCGAAGCGCCGTCGGCGCGCGAAGAGCCGGACCCACTGGCTGACCCGACGGAAGTACGTCCGCGTCAGCTTCTCGAAGCCGGGGAAGTGGTGCCGGGCGCGAATCTGGGGGTCGAGAAGGTTTCGGTGGCCGGCCTCGGCGAGGCGGTATCCGAAGTCCTCGTTCTCGTAGTCGTCGCCGCCGCGGAGCGATTCGTCGAATCCGCCGAGGGCACGGAACACCGAGGCACGGACGCCACCGCACGCGCCCATGAAGCCGTCGTACGGCACCACCCCGCGCTGCGAGAAGTGCAGGTGATCGACGAGGGCCTTGTAGCGGGGCACGGCGCCCCGTGCGAGGGACTCGGCGGCGTAGACGCCGCACACCGCGTCGGCGTCGGACAATCGACGCTCGAAGGCCCCGAGGGCGTCGGCCGCCAGCTCCGTGTCGGCGTCGAGGAAGAAGTACGCATCGGCGGCGACGGCACGCGCGCCCTCGTTTCGCGCGAAGGCCGGGCCGCGGTTTCGGTCGAGCGCGACGAAGTGGACCCGTCCGCGGTGCGCCGCGGCCAGCGCCCTGCCCAGCGCGGGCGTGCCGTCCGTCGAGGCGTCGTCGACGATGACGACGGCGTCCGGCACCCGTGCGCCCGAGAGGACGCTCTGGACGCACGCCCCCAGCGTGTGGGCTGCGCGGAACGCCGGGATGACCACCGCGATCCGGAGGCCGTCGGTGACGTGGGCCGTGATGGGATCACCCGGCGCGGGAGGGAGCAAGATGCGCGCAGCGTACGCGGCACGCGCCGCGTGCGGCAACCGCTCTGCCGACGGGGCGTCGGCCGTCGTCGGCCCCGCGTCCCGGCCACCGGGGGACTCGCCCGTCGCTTCGTTCACGACCCTGGCTCGAGCGTGGGGCGAGCGTCCGTCCGCCGTGGTCCCTCGGCCACGCCGACCAGCTCGTCCGGCAGCTCCCCCGTCCAGACCGCGACGCCCCGCTGCCGGAGCGCGTCGGCGAGCGCGAGCGCCCGGTCGGCCTGCCAGCCCGGGTCCGATGCCTCGGCGTAGGCCGGCGCGGTGAAGTCCTCCGCCGCGTTCTCGACGCTGTGCAGCGTGTCGATCCGCACGGACTCGACGCGTGCGGCCAGCGCGTCCGCGAGCTGCAGGACGTCGCCGGGCAGCAGCGGCTGCACGATGGCGAACGTGCGGGCGCCCGCGTCCCGCAACGTGTCGAGCGCGCCGAGGCGCTCCGCGATGGAGGCGCCGCGCGCTTCGAAGTGTCGGCGCACGTCGTCGTCGACCGTCGGGATCGAAACCCCGCCGTAGCCCGCGGGGATCGACGCGATCAGCGCCGCGTCGCGCTCGATCAGCTTGGCCCGGGTCAGCACGAGCGTGGCCCTCGGGCGCGCGGCGTCGCGGATGGCGAGCAGGCAACCCCGGGTCACCTCGAATCGGCGCTCGACCGCGTGGTAGGGGTCGCT
The DNA here is from genome assembly GCA_903828805.1 of uncultured Sandaracinus sp. Classification (GTDB taxonomy): domain Bacteria; phylum Myxococcota_A; class Polyangia; order Polyangiales; family Sandaracinaceae; genus Sandaracinus. Next base: position 17,629 of record CAIKNO010000335.1, read on the forward strand.
GACGATGGGGCAGAACTTCAAGGGGTAGGGCGGCAGCGACTCGAGCTCCTGGGCCAAGATCTCGGGGGCGTTCACCCGCACGTCGACGTACGAGCCCCATGGGGCCGGCGGCAAGCCCTCGAGCCGTCGCACGCTCCCGACGCGCGTCTGGGCGTAACAGAAGCGGCAGCCGATCAGGCATCCGACGTACGGGGAGAGCGTGAAGTAGGGCGCGGCGGGCGTGCCGGCCGGCTCGAGCAAGCGCGCGATCGTCACCTCCCGCACGCGGGCCGTGCCCTCGAGCGACGAGCGGGCGGCCGCGGCGTCGAGGCGCACCCCCTCGAGCACGGCATGTTCGCGGGAGGCGGCGCGCGCGGCGACGGCCCGGCAGAGCGCGAGGCCCACGCGGGGCGCGACCGGCGCAGCCGAGGGCCCGGCGCGGTACGCGAACGCGAGCCGTTCGGAGTGCGCGGCGGCGGCCCGCCCTTCGTCCCGAAGCGACACCTCGACGTGGATCGCCGCGCCCCCCACCGAGAAGGTCAGGCGCAGCCCGAGCTCCGTCGACGCATCGAGCAGCCGCACCCCCGGCATGAGCTCGTCGCCGATGCACGTGGGGGACAGCAGCTCCAGGATGCGAGAACGCAGATCCACGTGACGACTCCATCGCTCGACGTGGAACCGCGGAGGGGCCGTCGGCGGCTGCGTCGAACCGCGGGGCACCGTCGCACGGTCCGCTGGCCGAGGCCAGCCCGGGCACGAACGCGTCCCCGCGCCCGAGGGCGACCGGGACGAACGCGAAAAGGGGCCGCGCAGGCGACCCCTTTCATCACACTCAGCCACCCCGAAGCGCGAAAGGGGCCGCGCAGGCGACCCCTTTCTTCATGCTCAGCCGCTCTGTGCGGCCTTGGCTTCGAGCCGCGCGTTGCACCAGTCGATGCGCCGCTGAAGCTCCTCGTACGCCGGACCCTCGTGGATCTCACCGTGCGCCGAGAGGTTCTTCTCGGCCTCCTGGAGCTCCGTCTGGACGGCCGACGGGTCGATGTCGGCGGGCGTGGCGTAGAGGTCGCAGAGCAGGAGGACCTTGCTCGGACCCGCCTCCACGAACCCCGCGCCGACGGCGGCGACGTGCTCACGTCCCGACACGCGGTACTTCACCACGCCGGGACGCAGCGCCGCGAGCAGCGGCAGATGCCCGGCCAGCACGCCGAATTCGCCGTGCACGCTGGGGGCCGCCACGCTCTCGGCGTCGGTGCGGAGCACCAGCCCGAGGGGCGTCGCGATCTCGAACGAGAGCAGCTCGGAGGAAGAAGCCATCAGGCCATCACTCCTTCATCTTCTCGGCAGCGGCCTTCACTTCGTCGATGTTGCCCTTCAGGTAGAAGGCCTGCTCCGGGATGTGATCGAGCGAGCCCGAGAGGATCTCCTCGAAGCCGGCGATCGACTCCGCGAGGCTCACGTACTTGCCCTCGGAGCCCGTGAACTGCTGGGCGACGAAGAAGGGCTGGCTGAGGAAGCGCTGGATCTTGCGGGCGCGATCGACCGTCTGCCGGTCTTCCTCGGAGAGCTCGTCCATCCCGAGGATGGCGATGATGTCCTGCAGATCCTTGTACTTCTGGAGGGTCTGCTGGACCTTGCGGGACACGCCGTAGTGGCGGGCGCCGATGATGTCGGGCGAGAGCATCGTCGAGGTCGAGTCGAGCGGATCGACGGCCGGGTAGATGCCGAGCGACGCGATCTCGCGCGAGAGCACGGTCGTCGCATCGAGGTGGGCGAACGCGGTGGCGGGCGCGGGGTCGGTCAGATCGTCGGCCGGGACGTAGATGGCCTGCACCGACGTGATGGAGCCCTTGTTCGTCGAGGTGATGCGCTCCTGGAGCGCGCCCATCTCGGTCGACAGGGTGGGCTGGTAGCCGACGGCGCTCGGGATGCGGCCGAGGAGGGCCGAGACCTCCGAGCCGGCCTGCGTGAACCGGAAGATGTTGTCGACGAAGAGCAGCACGTCCTGGCCCTGGTCGTCGCGGAAGTACTCGGCGACCGTGAGGGCCGAGAGCGCGACGCGGGCGCGCGCGCCGGGCGGCTCGTTCATCTGGCCGTAGATGAGGGCGGCCTTGCTGATGACCGGCGTCACGCCGTCGCCGAGCATCGACTCCGTCATCTCGATCTTCAGGTCGGTGCCCTCGCGGGTCCGCTCGCCGACGCCAGCGAAGCACGACACGCCGCCGTGGGCCTTCGCGACGTTGTTGATGAGCTCCATGATGAGCACGGTCTTGCCGACGCCGGCGCCGCCGAAGAGGCCGATCTTGCCGCCCTTGCGGTACGGGGCGAGCAGGTCGATGACCTTGATGCCGGTCTCGAAGATCTCGACCTTCGTGCTCTGGTCGGTGAAGGCCGGCGCCGCACGGTGGATCGGGGCGGTCTTGGCGGTCTTCACGCGCGGGCCGCCGTCGACCGGTTCGCCGACGACGTTGAGGATGCGGCCGAGGCACTCGGGGCCGACCGGCATCGAGATCGGGGCGCCGCTGTTGCGGACCTCCATGCCGCGGACGAGACCGTCGGTCGTGTCCATCGCGACGGCGCGCACGGTGCCCTCGCCGAGGTGCTGAGCGACCTCGAGGACGAGGTTGTCGGGCTCGTTGCTGATGCCCTTGTTGGACACGCGGAGGGCGGTCAGCAACGCCGGAAGCGTGCCCGGCGGGAACTCGACGTCCACCACCGGTCCGATGACCTGCGTGATGCGACCCACGGAAGCGACTTCGGCCATGGAACTCCTCGATTTCTCGCTGCCGTCGCGGGTCGTTCGGACCCGTTCGGCGGATACCCACCCGCGCCTGGACGAACCTGGGAGGCCGGATGTACTCGATGCCCGGATGAGCGGAGCGCGGTGCAGAAGGCAGCCACCCTCCGACCACGCGGCGGGCGCCGTCTAGCATGGGGGTCCGAGAGGGTCAACGCCGCACCCCGATCGACCGGCGCATCGTCCGTGCCGCCCTTGCCCCCGAGACGCCAAGAAGGCCACCGCCGGGGGCAGTGGCCTTCTCGGTGTCGTCGACAGGAACGGGCGTCCGTCAGCGGGCGGCGCCTGCCAGCAGGCGCTCGATGCGGCTCATCCGCGCCTCGAGCGTGGCGACCTCGCGGACGAGGCGAGCGTTCTCCTGCCGGAGGGACTCGTTCTCGTCGGCGACCGCGACGATCGACGCCATGATCACGCCGTCGGCGTCGACGGTCGCGATGTGGGTCTCGTCGCCGCCGTTGAGGCCGAAGGCCGCGTGGAAGTCCTGGGCCATCGGGCCCACGTGGCGGACCGCGTCGGCCTCGGCGATGTAGTTCCACTCGTAGATCGGCAGACGCCGCAGGCGCGCGAGCGCCGCGCGACCGTCGATGGGCGTGATGTTCTCCTTGAGGCGGCGATCCGAGGAGTTCGTCCACGCGCCGCCGCTGGACAGGAACGCGCCCGTGTAGGTATCGATGGCGCGCACGCCGGCGTCCGCGAAGATGAACTGGGGGCGCGCGGTCGAGCCGGCGCTCAACGTGTCCTCGTCGAAGAGCGCCAGCAGCACGCCGTTCACGGTGGTCGTGCTGGCGCCGCTGACGATGTACGACGAATCCGCCGGGCTCCAGATCGCGGCCATGTTCCCGTTCGCGAAGAAGCCGCCGCCCTCCACCGTGCCGTCCTCGAGCCAGATGCCCTCCGTTCCCAGGGGGTCGGGCTGCCAGCCCGAAGCTGACGCCTGGGTGCCGGTCACGCCCCGGCGGACGACGTCGGTCGGGGCGCCGACCTCGCCGTTGAACGCGAACGTCGTCCCGGTCAGCGTCAGGCCGCTGCCGGCGGTGTAGGTCGTGCCGGTGTTGTCGTCGACCTCGCAGGTGACGTTCCCGAGGGCGTCGATGGCCCGGATGGATTGCCCGGCGATGCAGGAGCCGGCGACGCGGGCCTGCACGACGGCGGTGTTGGCCGCGAAGGTCGTCCCGGTCAGGGTGAGGCCGGTGCCGGCGGTGTAGGTGGAGGGGGTGTTGTCGTCGACCTCGCAGGTGACGTTCCCGAGGGCGTCGATGGCGCGGATCGACTGGCCGGCGATGCAGGAGCCGGCGACGCGGGCCTGCAGCACCGCGGTGTTGGCGGCGAAGGTGGTGCCCGAGAGGGTCAGGCCGGTGCCGGCGGAGTAGGTGGAGGGGGTGTTCTCGTCGACCTCGCAGGTGACGTTGCCCGCGGCGTCGATGGCGCGGATGGACTGGCCAGCGACGCACGAGCCGGCCACGCGCACCTGCGG
>CAIKNO010000336.1 GCA_903828805.1 uncultured Sandaracinus sp.
GCTTCGTTCGATGGTGGCGCTTCGTTCGATGGTGGCGCTTCGTTCGATGGCGGCGCTTCGTTCGATGGCGGCGGGTCGTTCGATGGTGGCGCTTCGTTCGATGGTGGCGCTTCGTTCGATGGCGGGGTCGATGCCGGCCGCCCGTCGATCGCGCTGGGATGCAGCCGAACGACCCAGGTGCTCGTTCCGGATCGGCCGGGCCTGAGCCTCGGCGTCGGTTCCACGTTCGAGCTCTGGGTCAGGGCCCGAGGGCCTGGGGAGATCGCCTTCAAGGGACAGGAAGACGGGCAGCAGCACCTCGCCTTCCGTCTCGAGGAGTCCGGGTCCGCGCTCGACCTCGTCGCTGGATGGGTCACCGACCGGCTCGAGCGGAGGGAGGTTCGAGTCCCGTTCGCAGCCTCGCTCGGACGATGGACGCACGTGGCCCAGGTCCTCGAGCGGTCGGCCTCCGGGGGCGTGCGACTCTCGCTCTTCGTCGACTTCGAGGAGGTCGCAGCCCTCGACGCGCCCGACGACCTCGGCCGGGCGTACAGCACCGAGCCCCTGCGCTTCGGCCGCTTCGACGGAGACCTCGACGAGGCTCGGCTCTGGAGCGTCCCGCGCGCCGCGGACACGCTCCGCTCGCAAGCGCTGACGCGCCTGGGCATCGGGCGAACCGGGCTGGCGGCGTACTGGCCGCTCGAGGAGGCTCCGGGGCAGATCGTTCTGGACCGTTCCCTTCGCGGAAACGATGCCTTCCTCGGGCGGGGCACCGCCGAGGACGACGCGGACCCGCGCTGGATCTTCGACGGCGCGCTGCCGTGATCCGGGCTCGAGGCGCGGTCGGCCGGGCGCGCACGTGAGCGCCGCCCTGGGCCGCCCGTCGCCAGCGCGCCGGCCTCGAGGAGACCGGCGATCGTCGCACTCCATCGAGGGCCCGACGAGGCCTCCAACCCCCGACGAGCCCTCGTTCGAGGCCTGCTCAGCCCTGGAAGCGGACGTACTCCCAGTCGACCGGCTTGCCGTCCACGCCCTGCTTCGGCGGCGCGATCCAGTTCGCCACCTTCCCGCGCTCATGCACCGGCTGCATCAACGACGCGACGTACGCGCGGTCCTCCGGCGTCGGCAGCCACGCGGCGCGGTGCGCTTCGAACTCGGCCGACGTGACAGGCTCTCCCTGCGGGTTGAACGTTCGTCCGGCGTACGTTCCCATGGAGCGATTGAACCGGCGGTTCGGGATGTAGAGCTCGAACGCGGCGCCCGTCTTCTTGAGCGTGTGGTTCCACTTCCGGCACGCACGCTCGCAATCGGCGACGTACTCGTCGCGGAGCACCTCGTTCAGTGCGTTGCGAAGCGGCACTTCCTTCGAGCTGAGCCGCCCCTCGTCCGAGAGCACCGGAACCGTGTACGAGCCCTCGAGGACGAGGTGATCGGTGTACTTCTCCTGTTCGCGGAAGCGCCCCTTCAGCCCGGTCGCGAAGTAGTCCGCCGCGTTGCTCGAGATCTCACCACCGAAGAGCTCGACCGCGCTCGAGAACCAGAAGTTGATCCACTTCTGCACGGTCGGAAGGTCGATCCCGCCCTGCGCCCGCGCATCGCCGTTCGGATCGAGCATGGTCAGCTCACCGCTGCGCTGCACGACGCGCTCGACGCCGGTCTCGCCGGTGAAGAGATGGAAGCTCTCCTCGGTGAGCATGAACTGCGTGGCGCGCGCCAGCGGGTCGAAGCCGCTCTCGCTGAGCGACGCGAGCTGGTACTTCCCGTCGCGGTCCGTGAACATCGTGAACATGAAGAACGAGAGCCAGTCCTCGGTCTTCTCGTTGAACGTCTGCAGGATGCGCGGCGTGTCGGGGTTGCCGCTGCGTCGCGTCAGAAGGGCATCGGCCTCCTCGCGCCCATCCTTCCCGAAGTACTGGTGCAGCAGGTGCACCATCGCCCACAGATGGCGTCCCTCTTCGACGTTGACCTGGAACAGGTTCCGGAGGTCGTACATCGACGGGGCGGTCTTGCCGAGCAGGCGCTGCTGCTCGACCGAGGCCGGCTCGGTGTCGGCCTGCGTCACGATCATCCGTCGAAGGATGGAGCGCAGTTCGCCGGGCACTTCGTTCCACGACTTCTCGCCGCGGTGGTCCCCGAAGCCGATCGCGCGCTCGCCCTCGCGCGGCGTCAGGAAGATCCCCCAACGGTAGTCGGGCATCTTCACGTACTCGTAGTTCGCCCACCCCTTGGGGTCGACGGCGACGGCCGTGCGGAGATAGATCTCGTCGGCCTGGAAACCCTCCGGGCCCATCTCCATCCACCACGACAGGAAGTCCGGCTGCCACTTCTCGAGGGCGCGCAGGAGCTTCTTGTCGGAGCCGAGGTCGACGTTGTTGGGGATCGAATCGGTGAGCGCCATGGGTTGTTATTCCTGAGCGCAGCCTAGGGTTTCGACACGGAGGCGGTTCGTGCGGTGGCTCACTCGCAGCCCCACCGCGTGCGCTGGCTCACCGCCGCACGCTCAGCGCCGTACGCTCAGCACCGCGTCCAGCCATAGACCGCGCGGTCGGGCTGCCCGTACTTCGTGAGTGCGCCCTGCGGACCCACGGCATTCGGCCGCTGGAAGATCCAGTTCTGCCAGGCCGAGAGACGCGCGAAGATCTTGCTGTCTCCGGTCTCCGGACCGGCGAAGCGCAGGCTCGCCTCCATGCCGGTCAGAGCGTCCGGCGAGAGGCTGGCGCGCTCCTCGATGGCGATGCGGATGTCGTCTTCCCAGTCGATCTCGTCCGGGGCCACGGTCACGAGGCCGAGCGCCATCGCGCGCTCCGTGTTCACCGGGCCGCCCTCCGCGAGCACGCGCTCGACCTGCGCGGGCGCGCCGAGGAAGCGGACCCCCAGGCGCGACAGGCCGTGGGTCATCGGCATCGACCCGTCGTTCGCGGGAGAGAGCGCGATCGACACCGCGCCGTCGTCGTCGGCCAGCATGTAGATGCGGTCCGCCGCGAGGGCGAGTTCGAGCGTGGAACCCGCGAACGCCGACGTGCGGTCGATGAGCGCGAACAGAGACCGCGAGGTCAGGTCGAGCCGCCGCAGCACGCGGGCCTGGAGCGCCAAGATCTCGTTCGCGAGCCACGAGGACTCCCGTGCGGCGTGCAGCGCCCGGTCCGTCGCCACGATGCGCGCCGAGTCGCCCTCGGTGCGAAGCACGAGGAGGCCCACCTCCGCATGGTCGGTCCGCAGTCGGAGGATGGCGTCGTCCAGCTCGCGCCACGCGCGCAGCGACCACTGCGAAGCCCCGGCCGCCAGGATCGCCTCGGCGTCGCCCACGACCTCGTCGGGTCC
>CAIKNO010000337.1 GCA_903828805.1 uncultured Sandaracinus sp.
AAGATGGAGATGCCGCTCGACAAGGTCCGCAAGGTCCTGAAGATCGCCAAGGAGCCCATCTCGCTCGAGACGCCGATCGGCGAGGAGGAGGACTCGCATCTCGGCGACTTCATCGAGGACAAGTCCGTCGTCAGCCCCATCGAGGCGGTCATCAACATGAACCTCGAGGAGCAGACGCGGCGGGTGCTCAAGACCCTGACGCCGCGCGAGGAGAAGGTCCTCCGCATGCGCTTCGGCATCGGCGAGAAGAGCGACCACACCCTCGAGGAGGTCGGTCAGGACTTCGAGGTGACGCGCGAGCGCATCCGCCAGATCGAGGCGAAGGCGTTGCGGAAGCTCCGGCACCCTTCGCGGTCCAAGCAGCTGCGGTCGTTCATCGACAACAGCAACAACTGACGCGAGCCGCGATGGACGCGGGTCGGGGGCGAGGATTCCGCAGGACGCTGCGGCTTCACCCGCCCCGGCCTCACTAGCTCCGGAACCGAGATGAAAGGGGTCCGCATCGGCCCGTCCGATGCGAGCCCGACGGGCCCATAGCTCAATTGGTCAGAGCTCCCCGCTCATAACGGGGCGTGTCCTGGTTCGAGTCCAGGTGGGCCCATTCCACCGCGTCGGCGTCCCGACGCCCACGGGTGCGTGCGTTCGGCCGGGGGGACGGGCGCGCGCCGCATCGACCACGGGGGCCTGGCCGCGGAGGCGCTCGGTGCTTGTTCACGTGCGGGACACTTGCCACGTGCGGACGCACGCGGTACACGCCTTCCGCACGAGGAGACACGATCTTTGCGTGAACAGTTGAGGGCGCTGGTCAAGTTGTCGGAGATCGATGCGCGAGCGCGCGGGGTCGACGATCAGCTCAAGGGCATTCCCGCCGAACTCGAGGAGCGTCGTGGCGCCGTGCGGGCGCTCGAATCGCTCGTGTCGCGTCAGACCGCGGCCATCGTCGAGGCCGAGAAGCTCGTCGGACAACAGGACGCGGATCTCGCATCGCGCAACGACTTGCTGGGCAAGTCGAAGGCGAAGGGCGCCAAGGCCCGCACGATGCGCGAATCCGATGCGGCCGAGCGCGAGCTCGAGTCGATCCGCAAGTCCATCAAGGATGGTGAGGCGGAGAAGGAGCGGCTTCGCGAGCGGGTGAGCGCCACGCGCTCGGCGCTCGATGCGCCGGAGATGGCGCTCGAGGAGCAGCGGTCGGACCTGGAGAAGGCGGAGGTCGCGGCGACGGCGCGCCTCGAGGCGCTGCGCGCCGAGCGGCAGGAGATCCTGGTCGGCCGCGGCGAGTGGTCGTCGCAGATCGCCAAGGACCACCTGCGGCTCTACGACCGCCTCCGGACGAAGCTCTCACCGGCGGTCGTCGAGGCGACCGCCGAGACCTGCCTCGGATGCCGGATGAAGATTCCACCCCAGCGTTTCCTCGAGCTGCAGCGCTGCAACACGCTGATGCAGTGCAGCTTCTGCAACCGGATCATCTACCATCGCGACCTGATGCAGGACTGAGCGGGCTCCCCCGACCGTCGAACGCAGGAACGCCCGCAGGCCAGAGGTCTGCGGGCGTTTCTCGTCGACGTGGTTCGACGGCGTGGTTCGACGGCGTGGTTCGTCGACGTGGGGGGCGGCAAGGGGCCGAGCGTGCTCGAGCGAGCGCGCCGCCGAGTCGGTGAGCAGACCGCCCGGTTGGCGTCTGCTCACCGCACCGTCGTCGCCCTCAGAGGTACGTGAGCCACTCGGGGTTCGGGGGACGAACGCCGCGAACGACCTCGAAGTAGCGGTCCTGCACGCGCTTGGTGAGCGGCCCGCGGGTGCCCGTGCCGATGGCCCGGTCGTCCACCTCGCGGACCGGCGTGACCTCGGCGGCGGTGCCGCACATGAAGACCTCGTCGGCGATGTAGAGCTCGTCGCGGGCGATGTCGCGCTCGACGACCTCGACGCCCATCTCCCGCAGGAGGGTGAGCACGGAGTCGCGGGTGATCCCGCCGAGGATCGCGCCCCCGAAGGCCGGCGTCGCGACCTTGCCATCGCGGACGACCCAGACGTTCTCCCCGCTCGCCTCGGCGACGTGGCCCTCGGCGTCGAGCAGGATGGCTTCCTGGTAGCCGCCCGCGAGCGCCTCGCGCTTCGCGAGCACGCTGTTCACGTAGTGGCCGACCACCTTGCCCTTGGCCATCTGCATGTTGATGCCGGGTCGGGTGAACGAGCTGATCTTCGCCCGGATCCCCTTCGCGAGCCCCTCTTCACCGAGGTAGGCGCCCCACTTCCACGCGGCGATGGCGACGCGGGTCGGGTTCACGGCGCCGAGGCCCATCGCGCCGTCTCCGAGGAAGACCAGGGGACGCAGGTAGCAGCTCGAGAGCCCGCTCGCGCGGACCGTCTCGATGCACGCGTCCACGATCTGCTCCTGCGAGTAGGGCATCGGCATCGTGCAGATCTTCGCCGAGTCGAAGAGGCGACGCACGTGCTCCCGGAGCCGGAAGATGGCGCTCCGACCGTCGGTCGTGTCGTAGCAGCGGATGCCCTCGAACGCGCCGAGGCCATAGTGGAGCGTGTGCGTGAGGAGGTGCACGTTGGCCGCCTCCCAGTCCACGAGATGTCCGTCGAGCCAGATCTTCGAGACCTTGTCCACCATGGGCGTTCTCCTCGGGGGGCGTTCTACCAATCTCGCTCCGGTGGTCCAAGGGCCGCGCGCGAGAATTCCGAGGCCGCGGGCTGGCCCCTCGGGTTGGCCGGACCGGGAGGCCGTCCCGTGAACGGCCGAGGGGACCTCAGGATGCGCGGTTCTGGACCGCCCCCCTGGCCGCTGGTACATGCGCTGGGCGTGCGTCGCCTCGGCATCGATCCCGGAACCAAGAGGGTCGGCGTGGCCGTCGCCGACGAGGATTCGTCGTTCGCCAGCCCGCGCGCGACGCTCGAGCACCGGAGCCTGCAGGCCACCGCGGCGGAGCTCGTGCGGGTGGCCGTGCACGAGGAGGCCGGCGAGGTCGTCGTCGGCCTGCCGCTCGGTCTCGATGGGCGGGAAGGCGCGTCGTCCCGTCACGCGAGGTCGCTCGCCGCCGCGATCTCCGAGGCCGCCGAGCGCGCGAAGGTCGCGCTGTCCGTGGTGCTCTGGGACGAGCGGCTGACGTCGCAGGCCGCGCACCGTGCGCTCGCGGGGGTCGAGATGTCGAGCCGCGACCGCCGCGGCAAGGTGGACCGCGTCGCGGCCGTCCTGTTGCTGGAGGGCTATCTCGACGCGGTGCGCGCGCGGCGGCGGCGCAGCGAGCGCTTGGGCGATGCGACGTCGCAGTCGCTCGAAGACGATGCGGAGGCAATGTGGCACGAGCCCGTCCGAACGGCGGAGGACCGCGGAGTCCCCGGCCGCGGCGGTCGACGCGCGCGCGGTCCGAACCGGCCCTGAGTCGCGTCGCCTCGGTCGTCCTGCTCGCGGCGGTCGGCCTCGCGGTCGTCTCGCTCGTGTACCTCGTGCTCGTGTACCCGACCCGGCGCGCGGAGGGCGACGGCCGCGAGGTGGCGGTGCGGATCGAGCCCGGCGAGCGATGGGACGCGCTCGTCGCGCGCCTCGACGCCGAGGGGCTCATCGCGAGCCCCCGCCTCTTCTCGATCTACGGTCGCCTGATCGGCGCAGACGAGCACCTCCGCGAAGGCGAGCGGATCCTCGCCCGCGGGAGCTCGCCGCGCGAGGTCGTGCAGCGCATCGCCGTCGGGTTCGGGCAAGCGGACGTGGACGTGATGATCCCCGAGGGATTTCATCGTTTCGACGTGGCCGCCCGGCTCGCGCGGCGCGGGGTGTGCGACGAGGACGCGTTCCTCGCGGCGACGGCCGACAGGTCCCTGCTCGAGGAGCTGGCGATCCCCGGGCCGACCGCCGAGGGCTATCTCTTCCCGGACACGTACCGCCTCCGGGAGGGACTCGACGCCGCCGACGTGGTCCGGCGGATGGTGACGAACTTCCGGCGTCGCACGGCGTCGCTCTTCGCCGAGCAAGCCGCGGGGCTGGCGTCGCTTCGCGAGGGCCTCGGGTTCGGCCCGCACGAGGTGCTGGTGCTGGCGTCGATCGTCGAGAAGGAAGCCGCGGTGCACGACGAGCAGCCCGTCATCGCCGGGGTGTTCCTCAATCGACTCCGCGATCCCTCGTTCACGCCGCACCGGCTCGACGCCGATCCCACCGTCTCCTACGGCTGCCTCGAGCGGCCTGACGATGCGCCCTCGTGCGCGGATTTTCGGGGGCGAATCAGCCGGGCCATGACCCACGACGCGGCGAACGTGTACAACACGTACCGCACCGAGCGGCTTCCGCCGGGGCCCATCTCGAATCCGGGGCTGCGGGCGCTCCGGGCGGTGCTCTCGCCGCAAGCGCACAACTACTTCTTCTTCGTGGCGCGGGGCGGTGGGCGGCATGTGTTCAGCCGCACCATCGGGGAGCATTCCCGCACCACCCAACACCTCCGAGAGACCGTGCCGTGAAGCGCAGACCCTCCCTATCGCAGCTCTCTCTCTTCGAGGACCCCACGTCGACGCCTCCCCCGGAGGCCGACGTCGCGTCCCCCCCGGCGCCGGGGCTCGACGGAGTCGGCGACGAACCGGCGTCTTTCGACGCGTCCCTCGCTGCGACCCAAGACGCGTCGTGGGACGTGGGGTTCGCCGCGCCCGACGAGGCGCTGGTCGCGCTCGCGGCGCGGGTGCCGGCCCACGTCCGCCTCGGCACCTCGAGCTGGGCGTTCCCCGGATGGCAGGGGCTGGTCTACCAGCGGACGTACCCGGACGCGCCCGCGTTCACCCGCCTCTCGCTCGAGGAGTACGCGCGTTTCCCCCTGTTCCGCACGGTGGGCATCGACCGCAGCTTCTACGCGCCGATCCCCGAAGCGGAGCTCGCCGGGTACCGCGCGCAGCTCCCCGACGGCTTTCGCTGCGCGATGAAGGTGTGGTCGGAGCTGACGACGTACTCGTTCCCGCTCCATCCGACCCTCGGCGCCCGTGCCGGACAGCTGAATCCGCGCTTCCTCGACGTGGAGGCCTTTCGCGAGCACGTCTCGGGGCCGGTGCAGCGCGCGTTCGGAGGCGCGCTCGGCGCGTTCGTCCTCGAGATCCCGCCCCCCGCGGTGCGTCCGGACCCGGTCGTGTTCGGCCGGGCGCTGGAGCGCTTCCTGACCGAGGCGCCGCGGCCCTTCGACTACGTCGTCGAGCTCCGTGATCGGCGGATGCTCGACGCGCGGCACCTCGCGCTCCTGGCCGCGAACGGCGCCGGCCACGTGTTCAACCACTGGTCGCGCATGCCGTCGATCGGCGAGCAGGTGGCGATCCCCGGCGCGGTGATGGGGCCCCGGGTCGTCGCCCGGATCATGCTGCCGCCGGGCACCGAGTACGCGGCGCGCAAGCGGTCGTTCGCGCCCTTCGATCGTGTGGTGTCCGCCGATCCCGGCATGCGCAAGGGCGTCGTCGCGCTCGCGCGGGCATGCGAGGAGCGCGGCTTCGAGCTGGACGTCATCGTCAACAACAAGGCGGAAGGGTGCGCGCCTTTGACTGTGCGGGCCTTGGCCGAGCGCCTGGCCGGGGATGCGGGGCGATGAACGAGCGGAACCTGACGTGGCACGGAGGCCTGGTCGGCGCGGCCGAGCGCGAGGCGCTCCTCGGACATCGCGCCGCGACGCTGTGGCTGACGGGGCTCTCGGGCTCCGGAAAGAGCACGATCGCGCGCGCGCTCGAGGCGCGGCTCGTCGCGCGCGGGGTGGCCGCGTACGTGCTCGACGGGGACAACGTCCGGATGGGCTTGAACTCGGACCTCGGGTTCGGCGTCGGGCACCGCGAGGAGAACATCCGGCGAATCGGCGAGGTCGCGAAGCTGATGGTCGACGCGGGCCTCGTCGTGATCACGGCGTTCATCTCGCCGTTTCGCGAGGACCGCGCGCGGGCGAGGCGCTTGCTGCCGGAGGGGCGCTTCCTCGTGGTGCACGTCGCGACGCCGCTCGAGGAGTGCGAGCGCCGGGATCCGAAGGGCCTCTACGCCCGCGCGCGCCGGGGCGAACTCCGAGACATGACCGGCCTCGATTCGCCGTATGAACCGCCGGAGCGCCCCGAGCTGGTCGTCGGGCACGACGGCGCGGAGGTCACGGCGTGTGTCGAGCAGATCCTGACGGAGCTCGAGGCCCGCGGGATCGTGGGTCGAGGATGAACGGCGCGCCGACGTCGTTCGACGCGCGCGCGAGGTCTGGGAGCGGGGAGGAGACGCGGATGCGACGCCATGAACGGAACGGGGTGTGGGGTGCAGTGGCGGCCTTCGGCCTCGCGCTCTCCGGATGCGCGAGCGTCGTCGAGAGTCGCTTGACCCTCGACGAGTACGGTCTCGAGACCGCGCGGGCGTTCTGCGACGTCTTCGAGGCCTGTTACGGGCCGACCGTCACCGAGCTGTTCGCCGGTTCGGACTGCGAGGGCCGCTACGCCGCGTTCTTCGCGGACCAGGCGCTCCCGCGCTGGGAGGCGGCGGTGGCCAACGGCTCCGTGACGTTCGACGGAGCACGGGCCGCGGCCTGCGTGCGCGCGTTGCGCGAGGCGGGCTGCGGGCTCGTCGACCGGGTGGCGCTCGCGGATTGCGATGCGGCCTTCGTCGGGACCGCGGCCGCGGGCGACGCGTGCTCGATCGACGAGCACTGCGATGGAGACTCGTTCTGCCGGATCGACGGGATGTGCCCCGGCAGCTGCCAGGCGCGGGTCGACGCAGGCAGCGCAT
>CAIKNO010000338.1 GCA_903828805.1 uncultured Sandaracinus sp.
CGCACGCCTCGCGCGTGCAGCCCGGCGTGGCGTCCCGGGGGTAGTAGTAGAGCACGACCGGGTGCCCGCGGAACTCCGCGAGCGTGCGCACGCGACCGGTCTGGTCCTGGAGCATGAACGCCGGGGCCTGCGCGCCGACCGCGATCGGTGCATCGAGCACGGGCGCCACGGCCTGCGCTTCGGAGGGCGTCCCCGTCCCTTCGCTCCCGGAGCCGGAGGCGGACTGGGCCGTCGTCCCCGCACCGCAGCCCACGAGCCCACCGCCGAGAGCCACCGCGATCATCTTCTGGCCGTCCATCGGAACCTCCTCGAGCGCCCGACGCTGGGCGCGAAGTGGCCATCCGGCAAGGAGCGCGTCTCGGCCTCGCGCGGGCGCGACCGGAGGCAGGGCCCTCTCGGTGCGGACCGGACCGCTCTGGGAGACGCGCGACGGAGGCCGGCGGCGGCGGGATCCCTCAGAGCAGGAACTGGTCGCCGAGCCGACACAGATCGAGGTTGCGACCTCGGATGCGGGACACCTCTCGCTCGACCTGCTGCTCGAAGACCGGCTTGATGTGATAGAGCAGAATGGGCAGATCGCGGTGCTCGTGGAGCTTGTGCAGCTCGCGCTCGAGCGACTCCGCGGTGTGGTGCCCGGACGCCTTCGCGAGCCGGTGATGCTCGTCCGGAAACGAGATCTCCATCAGAAGCCCCCGCAGGTCGGCCTGCTGGTTGAGCTTCTCCCAGAGCCGCTCGGTCGGTCCCGTGTCGCCGCTGTAGCCGAGGGACCCCGAGGCGGTCTCGATGACGAAGCCGGCGGCGTCGATGGTGTGATCGACGAGGACGGGCGTCACCCGCATGCCCGAGAACTCCGCGGGGACCTCGGGCAGGATCTCGCGGAACTGGATGGTCGGGCCCCCCGAGAGCGTCGGGATCTTCGAGAAGTCCGGCCAGAGCAGGTCGTTGAAGAAATGCTGCCGAAGGACCGCGAGCGTCTCGGGGATCCCCGCGACGACGAGCGTCGGGCCGCCTTGCTGGCAGCGGTTGTCCGCCATCGTCGCCAGGTCGCGCACGTGGTCGAGGTGCGCGTGGGATACGAGGACCGTCTCGATGCGGTGCTGCTCCTCGAGCGTGAGCATCGAGGTCACGGCCCCCGCGTCGATGGCCACCCGCTCGTCGAGCAGGAAGCTCGACGTGCGATGCTTGGGGGTCTCGCCTCCGTGGCAGCCGAGGATCCGCAGCTCCATCAGGCGTCTCCGAACTTCTCGCGCATGGAGAGGAATTCGAGGAATTCTCTCAGGCGATCGAGGTCGCCGACGACGAAGCCCTCCTCCGTCTGCTCGACGATGCGGAGCCTCCGCAACCGAACGAGCACCTCCTCCGCCTCGTCGTGGGTCAAGCCCACGCCCGACGCGAGTTCCTCGTGGCTGATCGGCACGAGCACGCCACCGCCCTCGAGCGAGACGCCGATGACGTCCGCCTGACGGGCGAGGCCGAGGATGAGCCGCGACTTGGGGTCTCGGTGCATCAGCACGTCGACGAGCGCGTTGGCCGCATCGAGGCGACGCGCGAGCCGGGTGATGAGCCGGACGGCGATCTCCGCGTTGCCGACGACCATCTGGCCGAAGGTCCGGGCGTTGATCTCGAGCACCCGGAGTTCGGTGAGCGCCTCGGCCGTCGCCGTGCGGGGCCGACCGTTCAAGATGGCCATTTCGCCGAAGAAATCGCCCGCCCCGAGCACCGCGAGGGTGCTGTCGCCGTCCTGGCCGTGGCGGGTGATCCTCACCTGCCCGGTTTGAACGACGAACATCGTGTCGCCGGGTTCACCCTCCCGGAAGATGACGTCGCCGGCCTCGAACGTTCGCCCCACGCGGGCCATGAGCTGTCCGGAGTCGGTCATCAGAGCTGCGAAACGTACCGTCCAGCGCCCGGGAGGTCAAAAGCGGAACACGTCCCGCTCGATCCCGAGCACGGCCCGCGTGTGGGGCGCAAGGCCGCGGTCGAGTCGGAGGTGCGTGCGGACGAGGGCGAGGTCGTCCGGCCCATCGACGTCGTGGTGCGGCGCCGTGAGCCCCACCCCGAGCCCCGCCCGGCGCGCCGCGCGCACCGTGTCGGCGAGGGCGTGAGGGCTCGACCATCGGATCGCCGGATCGCGCAGGAACGAGGCCGAGCGCGCGCCGATCAGCGCAAATCCGCCATCCGCCGTGGGCGTCAGCACCACGTCCGCGGAGCATGCGAACGCCTCGGCGAGGATCGAGACCGGCAACGTCGGCACGTCGGTGCCCACGACGAAGGAGACGTCCTGCAGCGCGTCGGCCATCCGGTCGCCGAGGCCGCCCGCCCGCTGGACGACCGTCGGTCCGAGCCCGTGCGCCTGGCGCAACGACTCGAAGAGCTCGTGGTCCGGCCCCTCGGTGACGTGGAGCGCCGCGGCCGTCCCCGGCAGCCGGGCCACGGTGGCGACGACGTCCTTCACGAACGCCGCGTGCAGCGAGGCGGCCACCACCTCGCCGACGGCCGCGGCGAGCCGCGTCTTGCAGCGCCCCGGCACGGGCGGGCGGGTGAAGAGCGCGACGGGGATCATCGGCGCTCCGGCCCCGCGTAACGCGCCAGCAGAGAGAGGATCGTGATCGACGCCATCACCGTGCCGCGGACGGTGCCGCTCACCTTCGAGACGCCGATTCTCCTGCGATACGAGACGGGCACCTCCGCGTGCACGAGCCCGCGCCGCGCCGCCTTGATCTGCATCTCGACGGTCCACCCGTAGGCCGTGTCCTCCATCCGCAGCGACTCGAGCGCGGCCCATCGAATGGCTCGAAACGGGCCGAGATCGGTGTATTCGGCCCCGTGAAGATGCCGGAGCGCGAGACAGGCGATCGCGTTGCCGACCCGCTGCTGGGGCGTCAGCGAGCCCCGCTCACGGGCCCCGCGCGCACGCGAACCCACCACCAGCGCCGCGCCCCCACGGAGCGCCTCGAGCAGACGCGGCAGCTCCTCCGGCCGGTCGCTCCGATCGCCGTCGAGGAAGACCACGACGTCCGGCGGATCATCGCGGAGATGGGCGAGCGCGCGGAGACAGGCCGCGCCGTACCCCCGACGCGGCTCGTGCACGACCTCGGCGCCGCCTTCACGGGCGACGTCGGCCGTCCGGTCGCGCGAGCCGTTGTCGCAGACGACGACGCGCCGGACGAGGTCGCGCGGAATCTCGGCGAGGACGTGCGGCAGGGCGGCCTCCTCGTCGAGGGCGGGGATGACGACGTCGACGCGCATCGGCCGGGTCGTAGCACGGCGCGCCTGGCCGACGTGCGGCCGCAGCACCGCGGATGCCACGGGCCTACCGACCGCGCGTCGCTTCGTGGTATCCCGATCCCACGATGTGTCGTCTCGTGCGCGCAGGGCTCGTGGTGGCGCTCCTCGGCGCGGGCATCGCCCACGCGGAGGACCCCGCCGGCGCGCAGCCCGCGTCTGCGGACCCACCGCGGAACGGGCCGATCCGCCCTTCTCTGCTCGGGGGCCACACGCCCGATGCGGGCGAGACCGTGCTCGCGGCCGCCCTCGGATGGCCGGAGCTCTCGGTCCAGCTCGACACGGGGGTGGCACCCGGCGTCGGCCTCGGCCTCCGCGTCGGCGCCCTCGTCGGCTCTCCGATGATGGGGCTGGTCGCCGGGGCCGGAGGCGGGCTGGCCGTGCCGATGCGGGTCCGCTTGTTCGAAGAGGGCCGCGCCGCGCTGGCGCTGCGGCTGACGCCCGGTGTCTCGGGTGGTGAGGCGCGTCTCTTCGGAGAGAGCGCCCCCGACGCGACGTCACGCGGCCTCGGCCTCGGCGCGCGGCTCGACGCCGGGCTCGCGCTCGGTCTCTCGCTGTCCGAAGGCACCGCCTTCTCGCTCTGGACCACGGCCGGCGGTGGCGTCTCCTGGACCGAGGGGGACCGCGCGCACGGCGTCGGTTCGTTCGCGTTCGGGCTCGGCCTCGAGACGTGGGTGTCCGCCGACACGATGCTCTTCGCCCAGCTCGAAGGGGGCGCGGGGATCCGGGAGGAGCGCGCGTCCCCCGCGTACTACCCGCAGCAGGAGTTCGTCCGGCTCGCGCTCGGCCTCGGGCACGCCCTCTAGAACGCCTTTCCGCGACGACGACGAGGGACGGCCGCCGCGGCCGCGCTTCGGCTATCGTGCGCCGCATGAAGCGGTGGCTGATGAAGAGCGAGCCCGACGTCTACTCGATCGACGACCTCGCACGGGACGGGCAGACGACCTGGGAGGGCGTGAGGAACTACCAGGCCCGCAACTCGATGCGGGACGACATGAAGCTCGGCGACCTGGTGCTCTTCTACCACTCGAACGCGACGCCGCCCGGCGTGGCGGGCATCGCGCGCGTGTGCCGCGAGGCGTACCCCGACCCGACGCAATTCGACGCGACGAGCGACTACCACGACGCGGGGAGCAAGCCCGAAGACCCCCGCTGGCTGCGCGTGGACGTCGCGTTCGTCGAGCGCTTCGCCTCGGTCGTGCCGCTCGACGCCCTCAAGCGGGACCCCGCGCTCGAGGGCATGGCCGTCATCCAGAAGGGCCAGCGGCTCTCGGTCCAAGCCGTGCGCCCCGACCACTTCGACCACGTGGTCGCGGTGGGCAGGGCGCTGGGCGCGCAGGGCTAGCCTCGGGGTTCAGCCGACGTCGGGCGCGCCGTAGTGAACGATCGGGTTCCACGGCCCGGCGTTCGGACGCGGCTGCCAGTTGTGCCAGATCTCGTCGCCGCGACCCCAGTAGAACAGCTCGAGTCGACCGTCCTGGTTCTGGCCGATCGCGAGGTCGGTCGCCGCGTCGCCGAGGACTTCCTCCTCGGTGTCCCAGTCGCCGTTCGGCGTGACCTGCCAGAGGTTGCGGACCTGCGCGTCGACGTCGATGAAGAACAGCTCCAGCCGGCCATCCCGGTTGCGGGCGAGATCGAGGCGACGCGCGCGGACGCCGAGGCTCTCGTGGCCGTGCCAGTCGCCGTTCGGCGTCGTCTGCCAGTCGTGCCAGACGGTGTCCATGGCGTCGCGCCAGAACGCCTCGAGGCGCCCGTCCGCGTTGCTGCCCACGACGATCTCCCGGGCCTTGCCGCGCAGGGCCTCGGGGCCATGCCAATCACCGTTCGCCTCGACCTGCCAGTCGTGCATGACCGCTCCGTCGTCGCCGACGTAGAAGACCTCGAGACGCCCGTCCGCGTTGCGCCCCACCGCGACCGCGGAGGCGCGCTCGGCGAGCTTCTCGGCGCCGTTCCAGTCACCGTTCGGCGTGAGCTGCCAGTCGTGGTGCAGCGCCCCGTCCGCGCCGGCATAGAACACCTCGAGGCGGCCATCGGCGTTGCTCGACACCGCGAGCGCGGTCGCGCGGGCGCCGAGGGCTTCGGCCCCCGACCAGGCCCCGCCCGGAGCGAGCTGCCAGTCGTGCATCAGCGCGCCGTCGGGCGCGAGCCAGAACGCCTCGAGCCGGCCGTCCGCATTGACCCCGCACCCGACCTCGAGCGCCGCGTGACCGAGGGCCGACTCGCCCTCCCAGAGCCCGTTGGGCCGCGACTGCCAGTTGTGCCGCAACATCCCGTCGCGCCCGATGTGAAAGACCTCGAGGCGACCGTCGCGGTTGCGACCGATGGCGATGCGCTTGGCGCTCTGGACCCGCTGGCTGGACATGGTGGGGACTCCTCCTGGGCGCAGTCTACATCGCCGCGCGCGCGGCCGTTCACAAGACGCAGCGCGCCCGGCCCATGCCCTCCGCGATGCGACGGAAAGGCACGCGGGGACGCGGCCTTCGCCACGCCCCCGCGCTCGACGGGTCCGAACCTCCGGGCTCAGCGCCGGCGGCGGCGCACGAACGCCATCGCCAGCGAGGCGCCGAGCGCGATCATGCCCACGAGCCCGGTGCTGCGGGTGGCAGGACCGACCGCGCAGCGCAGGCCGCCGCCGGTGGGGCGCACGCTGCGCGACGACGACGTCTCCCGCAGGGTGTCGGCCGAGGCCCACGGCGAGAACGTGCCCGCGCCGCGATCCATGCAGTATTCCTCATCGGAGCCGAGGTAGGTCACGCCGTCGCGCCACGGCGCGCTGCGGCCGCTCGGCAGCTCGATGTGCTGCGGCGCGCTCCACTCGAAGTAGCTCGCGCTGCACTCGGTCACGACCGTCGCGGTGTGGACGTTCGAGACCTCCGGCAGGCCGCTGTCGAGGGTGAACGTCGGATCCACCGTCATGTCGGCCGCGCTCATCGTGGTGTAGAGCCGCGTGAGGCGAGGCTGACGGTCGAGGACGTCCTGGGCCTCGCGGCGCGGTCCCACGATCTGACGCTGGAGCGCATCGACCAGCGCCGCCGGATCGAACCCGCCGGTGTAGCCGCACTCCGCGCCGCCCTCGTAGGAGCCCCAAAGGCAGTTCATGTACCCCGAGGGGCTGCCCTCGTAGGCGCTTCCGGCCGGCACGGGCAAGAAGCGGGTCAGGATGCCGAGGAGCTGGGCGTCGCCCGAGAACCCGCGCTCGCGGATCGACCTCAGGAACGTGCCGGGGTCGGTGACGGACGCGAGATCGGTCACGTCGGGAAGGGTCAGCGAGTCCACCGCCGGCATGGCGCCGGCGAACTCGGTCACGAAGGCACGCCCGCCCGCGTCGTCGACGAGGTTCGACACGTAGGTCGAGTAGTACGCCGAGGGGCCTCCGTAGAAGCCGCCCCCCGGACCCCCAGGCGGCGCGCCCGGGCCGGGACCGCCGTAGTAGCCGCCGCCATACGAGCCGCCCTCGCCCCAGAGCCGGGTCTCGTCGTAGCTCGGCTCGAGCATCGAGTAGTTGTTCGAGGTCGCGTACGACGCCCCCGCGAAGTAGGCCGTGATGGGCATGTCGTCGATCGTCGCGATCGCCGTGAGCCGCATCGGCACGCAGGGCTGCGCCTCGGCATATCGGAGCACGAGGGGCTGGATCTCCTGCGTGTCCACGCCCGTCAGCAGTCGGATGGCCACGAACACGTGCCGCGCCGCGACGTACTCCGCGACGATCGGCCTCGACACGTCGGGGATGTCGTAACCGTTCGTGTCGAGCCAGGCGAAGAGATCGGCCGCGGAGGCCGCGCCCAGCACGACCGCGTCGTAGGGTCCGACCGCTTCGCGCAGATACACCGTCACGTCCGGCGGACCCGCCGCGCCGCCATCCGCGGCCCCCCCGCCGGCCATCGCGCCCGGATAGGCGCTGTCGTACTCGGGACCATACGGACACGAGGGCTCCGCGCGGCAAGTGCCCTCGATCCGCGACTGCGACTCGAAGCGCGGCGCCGTCCGATACCCCAGCTGCTCGAAGAGCGCGTCGGTCCCGACGCCGATCGAGGTCGGCACCGAGGGCAGCGGCAAGATCCAGGCGAACGCGTCGGCCGCGCCGCTGTAGAGGATCTGCACGTGCGCCGTGAGGGTCCCGTCCCCCTCGACGGAGAACAGGATGTTCTCGCCGGCCTGGTTCATCGGCTCCCGCTGACAGAAGAACCCGCCGCAGGCCGACGCCGGGGCCGGGGCCATCGCCCACCCCAGACCCGCCACCGCCGCGACAGACCACCACGTGCGCATGCTCGTTCGCATCGAAACCTCCGGTCGCTCGGCTTAGCAAGGCGCGATCCATCGATGGATCGCAGGGAATTTTCTGGGTGTCGAGCCCCACGAAGCACCCGGCTTCGCTCCCCCCGCGGCCCACCCCGTGCCGGAGCGTGCCACGAAGGAAAGAGAACTTCCTGCCCCGACGGACGTCACAGCCGACGGGGAAGCCGACACATGATGAGCGACATGAGCATGGCCATACCAGCAGCGAACGTGGACACCACCGACGAAGGACCGGTCGAGCGGGCCCTCCGAGAGGGCGCCTACCGTGACGCGGTGGCGCTGTCGGCGCGCCTGCACGGAGCGCCTCTCGGCCGGCTCTGCATGGCGATGCTCGGCAGCCAGGCCGAGGCCGAGGAGTGCGTCCAGGAGGTGCTGATCGCCGCCGAGGCCGCGTTCAAGGGCTACCGCGGCGAGGGCTCCGTGCGGGCCTTCCTGTTCGGGATCGCGCGGCGGATGTGCGCCCGGAAGCTGGAGCAGCGAGGCCGACGCGAGGCGCACCTCCGCGCGGTCCAGGGCCCACGGGCGGACCTCGGAACGCCCGAGCACACGCTGCTGCTTCGACAGCGGGCCGAGCGGGTGCGCGGCGCGCTCGAGAGGCTGAAGCCCACCGAGCGGGACGCGGTGGTGTTGCGGTACCAGGCCGGGCTCGACTACCGCGAGATCGCCGCGGCGTGCGGCATCGACGAGCCCGCGGCGCGAAAGCGCGTGAGCCGGGGACTGGCGCGCATGAAGGATCTGCTCGGGGAGGACGCACGATGAGCGAACGAGACCTGCGCCTGGAGCGACTGCTGGACGAGCTCGGGCCCGTCATCGACGGAGAGCCCGACGCCCTCGGTCGCCATGCCGACGTCCTCGCGGAGGACGACGACGCCCGCGACCTGCGGCACGACGCGGCAGACGCCGCGGGTGCGCTCGCCGACGCGGGGGCCGACTACGTGCCGCCGAGCGACCTCGAGGCGCGGGTCCGCGCGGCCCTCGACGCCCGGGTCACCGCGGCGTCCTCGACGCTCGACGCCGAAGGGGCGACGCCCAGCGAGGAGCGGCCGTCGGAGGCCGAGCCTCCCCGGAAGCGCGCGGCGACCCCGCCGCCCGCGGTGGTGGGTCCCGGGGACACCTCGGGGATGGGCCGGACTGTGAAGGTCGTCCTGGGCCTCGGGCTGGCCGCGGCCGCCGCGCTGGCGCTCGTGATCGGTGGCCCGCTGGGCGGACGCGCCCCGGGCGGACCGGAGGGCGACGATGCCCCGGACGGGGAGGGTCCGTCGATCCCCGCGACCGGCACGACGGCACGCGTGGTCCGCATCGTTCGGGCCACCGACACGGCCGGGGTCTCGGGCCTCGAGGTCCAGCCCCTCGGCGGAACCTGGAGCGCGGCGCCAGAAGGCGCAGCGCTGCCCGCCGGCGCCGCCGTTCGCACCGACCCGCGGACCCGCGTGCATCTGCTCCTCTCCGACGGCTCCGAGATGGTGCTCAACCACTCGACCGAGCTTCGCTTCGACGCGGTCCAGCCCCGCCGCTTCGCGATGCCCGAGGGCGAGGTGCTCGCGGACGTCGCGCACCTCGAGGGCGGCCCGAACCTCACGGTCCAGGCCCCGGCCGGTCGCGTCGAGGTGCTCGGCACGAAGTTCGTGCTGTCGGCCACCGCGGAGATGGCGAACGTGCGCGTGCTGCGCGGTTCGGTCCGGCTTCACGGGGCCACGGGCGCGCCCGTCGAGGCCAAGCGCGGCGAGGAGGCGGTCGTGCACCTCGGACGGGCCCCGACCGTATCGCCGGTGATGGACCTCGCGCGCGCCGTCTCGTGGTCGGAGCTCTCGAACGACGTCGAGCATCCCTCGGACACCGGCGCGGTCCCGGGCCTCGGCTCGCTCCGGGCCAGGCGCCCGGGCGAACGTCAGGACCGCGAGCGTCCGCTCGCCCTCGCACGGCACGACGTGCGGGTCCGCATCGTCGGGAACGTCGCACGGACGGAGATCGAGGAGGTGTTCCGGAACGACTCCGACACACAGCTCGAGGGCATCTACCGGTTCCCGCTGCCGAGCGATGCGCAGATCGCCCGCCTCGCGCTCGATGTCGACGGAGCGCTCGTGGAGGGCTCGTTCGTCGCACGTGAGCGGGCAGCCCGCATCTGGCGCGGCGTGATCCGCAACGCCACGCCCGTGTCCCAGCGCCGCCCCGTCGAGGAGTTCATCTGGGTCCCCGGACCGTGGCGCGATCCGGCGCTGCTCGAATGGCAGCGCGGCGGCCAGTTCGAGCTGCGGATCTTCCCGATCCCCGCCCATGGGGAGCGACGCGTGGTGATCGCGTACACCCAGGTCGTCCCGCCGCGGGCGGAGGGTCGCCGCTACGTGTACCCGCTGGCGCACTCGGCCGACGAGAGCACCCGGGTCGGTGAGATGCACATCGACGTGCGCGTGGCAGGGGCCTCCGAGGTGCGGGCCTCGGGCTACGCGATGCGCACCGAGCCGGACGCGGACGCGACGCGCCTGGAGTTCGCGCAGGCCGACTTCCGTCCGAACGGCGACCTCATGGTCGACTACCGGATGAGCGACGGCGAATCGAACGACCCGGCGCCCGAGCTCAGCTACTGGAGCTACCGCGGCGATGCGGCCCAGGCCCCGCCGGAGAACAGCCGCGACCGCGACGTGGAGGTGGTGCAGGCGCAGCAGGCGCTCGCGGCCGACGGCCGCGCGTACGTGATGTTCGCCGTGCGTCCCCGATTGCCTGCGAGCCTGCTCGGCGAGGCCCACGACTACGTCGTCGTCGTGGACGGCAGCCAGTCCATGGTCGGGGAGCGGACCCAGCGGGCGCAGCGGCTCGTCACCGGGGTGCTCTCGGAGCTCGACCGACGCGACCGTTTCACGGTGCTCGTCTGCGACGATGGCTGCCGCTCGATGGAGGGCGGCGCGGCCGAGGCGCAGATGCGTTCGCCCGGCATGGCGGAGGCCCGCGCGGTCGGGGCGTGGCTCGCGTCGAACGAGCCCGCAGGCGCGACCGACCTGGTGATGAGCCTGAGGGCCGCGACGCTGGCCGCCGGTCGGAGCGATCCCTCCCGTCGACGGCACATCCTCTACGTGGGCGACGGAGTCGCCTCGGTCGGACACCGCAGCACGGCCGTCATCACCGCCGAGGCCGCGCGCCTCGCCGAGGAGGCCGGCGTCACGATCACCACGGTGGGCATCGGGGCCGACGCCGACGCCGTGACCCTCGCGGCCATCGCGCGCGCGGCCGGCGGCCACCACGTGCCGTTCGTTCCGGGCCAGCACCCCACCCTCGCGGCCCTGGCCGTGCTCGAGACCACCTATGGCATCACCCTCCGCGAAGCGACCCTCACGCTGCCCGAGGGTCTGGAGGACGTCGCTCCCGCGCGGCTGCCGAGCGTGCGGGCCGGCGAGGAGCTCGTCGTCACCGCGCGCATGACGGGCGACGAGGTCCGCGGCGAGGTCGTGTTGCGGGGGCGCGTCGGCGGGGAAGCGTTCGAGCAACGCTACCCCGTGGAGATCGTCCCGAGCACCTCGGCGGGCAATCGCTTCGTGCCCTCTCAGTGGGCATCCCGCGCGATCGCGGACCTCGAACTCCGCGGCCTCGGGGAGGACGAAGCGCAGATCGTCGCGATGAGCCGCGCGTACTCGGTGATGTCCAGACACACCTCGCTGCTGGTCCTCGAGAGCGACGCCATGTTCCGCGCATTCGGCGTGGACCGGGTCGATGCGACGGCGCAGTGGACCGGGGAAGAAGCGGCCGAGGGGGCCGCGGCCGCCGGGCTCGTCACCGGGATCGAAGGCGAAGGCGAGGACGAGGTCGGCGGCGCCGCTCGGGACCTCGACGACGCCGCGGCGACCGCCAGCCTCGATGGCCTGGGCCAGGGCGGCGGCGGAGGACGCGCCGGAGGCGGCGCCGCGGCGACGGGGGCCTCGGCGGGAGGATTCGCCGGTCGCGCCACGCGCCGCGAGGCGTGGGGAGACGCCGAGGAGGCCGCCGCCCCACGCCCGTCCGCGGCCCCGGCCACCGCCCCGGCCGCCGAGGCCGAGGCGATGCCCTCGAGAGCGCGCGCGGCCGCGAGCAACGGACCTTCGACGGATCGGGCCTCGGCGATGGCCATCCCGCCGAACCGGATCATGCCGCGGCTTCCGCCGCCCCCGCCGCCGCGCGGACAGTGGATGCGCCGAGTCTACTTCCGCGTCGGGGAGATCCAGCTGCAAGGCGGGCCTTCGTTCCGGGAGCAAGAAGAGGCGCGACGCCAGGACGAGGCCCTGCGTCTCGCGCCCGACAGCCGCGATCGTCACCGGGCCGCGGTGCGGGCGCTCTCCCGTGCAGGCCAGCTCGACCGCGCCCTCGAGGTGGCGGAGGCCTGGTTCGCTCGGGACCGGCAGGACCCCGACGCGTTGATCGCCCGCGCAGACCTCCTGGCCCGCATGGGCCGACGGGCCGAGGCTGTGCGCCTGCTCCGCGGCATCGTCGACGTGAGGCCCGACGACGCCGCGCTGCAGGAGCGGCTCGCGAACGCCTTCGACCGCGCCGGTGACGCGCCCCGGGCGTGCGCGCATCGGGTGGCGCTCGCGGAGATCCGCTCCGAAGACGTCACCACCCTGGCCCGCGCCGTGCGGTGCGAGCGCCTCGAGGGCGAGTCGCGCCTCTCCGACGCCCTCCTCGCGAGCGTGCGGAGCGAGACCGTGCGGCAGCGCGCGCAACAGGAAGCCTCGACGGCGATGGGCGCCCCTGCCCTTCGCGGCGAGCTGATGATCGACGCCTCGTGGTCCGGCGGGGACGACGTGGACGTCGCCCTCATCGCGCCGGACGGTTCACGGCTCTCGTGGATGGGCGGCCGGACCACCCTCGTCGGTCGCGATGCGCGGGCTGCAGGGCACGAGCAGCTCGGCCTGCGGACCGCCAGCGTGGGGCAGTACCTCGTCGAGGTGTCGCGCACCACCGCCGACGAGCGACGACCCGTCCACGGCCAGCTCCGCATCCGCGTGCTCGACGAGACCCGCGTGGTGCCCTTCACGATCGTCCAGGGCAAGGGCACCGGGGTGGCCCGGATCGCCGTGAGGCGGGAGAGCCGCCTCGAGGCGGCGCGGGACTGGTGACGGACGCGGGGGAGGGCCAGGCCGTCCCCCCGGCTCCGAGGGTGGCCACCGGAGCGACCAGCGCATCCGACCGGTGGCCACTGCAGTCCCCATCACGACGCGCCGCGTCAACGCGAAGTCGGCCGGAATTCACGTTCCCTGACGCTGGCACGCGAGGTGCGATAGGGTGGCGCCATGAATCGATCGACCCGTCGCTCGCTCGTGGTCTCGTCCCTGCTCGCGCTCACCGGTTGCGCGAACGGGACGGGCGATGCCCCGCTCACGTACGAGGAGGCGCCCGTCTCCGACGTGGGCCCGCTCTTCGCCGACACCCCACCGCAGGAGATGCTCCCCGACGAGAGCAAGGCCGACGAGGTCTATCCCCGGCGCTTCGATCTGATGGACATCCAGACGCCGGTGCGGAACCAGGGCCGCCGCGGCGTGTGCTCCATCTTCGCGACCGCCGCGCTGATGGAGTCCCTCTACCGCGCCGAGGGCACGATCCGCGAGCCCGACTTCAGCGAGCAGTACCTGCAGTGGTCGGTGAAGAACGAGGTGATGGCGTTCACCAACACCGACGGCAGCAGCGCCGAGCGGAACCTCCAGGCGATCTCGCGCTTCGGCATCGTGGAAGAGGCCGCGTGGCCCTACGAGAGCTCGGCGTGGGGCACCGACCGCAACCCCGGCTGCACCGGCGAGATGCGCCCGATCCCCTGCTACACGAACGGCGAGCCGCCCGACATGGCGCGCATGGCCGAGCGTTACCGGCTCCCCGCGGGCCGGTGGATCCGCAGCTCGCGCCGCAGCCTCCAGGGCCACATGGTCACGAAGCGCACGCCGGTCGTCGCCGGCGGCGACTTCTTCTACCAGGCCTGGAACCACGGCGGCTCGATGCTGCCGGTGTCGGGCGACTACTCGCGCCGCGGCATCGTGCTCTCGCCGAACGAGGCCGACGTGGCCGACTCGCACGCCCGCCCCGCGGGCCATGCGTTCCTGCTGGTCGGCTGGGACGAGGACATGGCCGTGCAGCGCCTCGACGCGATGGGCCAGCCGATGGTCGACGCGATGGGCCAGCCGGTGATGGAGCGTGGCTTCTTCCTGTTCAAGAACAGCTGGGGCACGACCCGCTTCGGCACCGAGGGCACGCCCGCCCCGGGCTACGGCTGGATCGCGATGAGCTACGTCGAGCAGTACCTCACCTCGTACATCAGCGATCGCCCGACGGTCCGCCTCCCCGCCGAGACGTGCAACAACGGCACCGACGACGACCGTGACGGCGCGACCGACTGCACCGACAGCGATTGCGCAGGCAACCGCGCGTGCATGGACACCGGCACCGAGCTCACCGGCGCCGCGAGCCCCGCGGCCGGCATCCCGGACAACACCCCCGCCGGCCTCACGAGCGAGATCGTCATCGCCGACGCCGGCGCCATCAGCTCGCTCGCGGTCGACCTCGACGTCACGCACCCGTACCGCGGGGACCTCGTCGTGCGCCTCGAGCACGCCGGCCGCACCGTGACGCTGCTCGACCGCGCCGGCGGCGCCGACGACAACATCCGGCAGACCTTCAGCCTCGCCGACTTCAACGGCACCGACGCCGCCGGTCCGTGGCGCCTGACCGTGGTCGACACCGCCGGCTCCGACGTCGGCACGCTGAACCGCTGGAGCGTGCGCATCACGCGCTGCACCGGCACCTGCGCCGGCACCGAGCAGTCGCGCTCGTACGCAAGCCGCGCGGGGGCGGTCGCCATCCCGGACGCCACCCCGGCGGGCGTGCAGAGCGACATCGTGGTGACGGACACCGGCACCATCGGGCGCATGAGCGTCAACGTCGAGGTGACCCACACGTTCCCCTTGGATCTCACCGTGCGGCTCTCGCGCGTCGGCGGCCGTGAGTTCGTGCTGCTCCGGCAGCCGACCGAGCCGGGCCCGAGCGTGCGCCGCACGTTCGTCGTCGACGGCTTCGCGGGCGAGGCGCTCGCCGGCACCTGGCGGCTGACCGTCGTCGACGAGGGCAACCGGGACACCGGGACGCTCGACCGCTGGACGATGGACGTCACGACCCGCTGAGTCCCGCGCACGGCGCACATCGGAAGGACGGGGCCGCGATGCGGTCCCGTCCTTTTTCGTTGGGGCGCGGACGCGGCCTTCGCAGGGACGCGGACAGCTCAGCTGCTCGCGCTCGTGTAGCGCGCGAGCGAGCGCATCCACACCGCGCGGGCCATCGCCATGAAGAGCAGCCCGCCCGCCCACGAGGCGACCACGACCGACGCCGAGAGGGTCCCGAGCAGC
>CAIKNO010000339.1 GCA_903828805.1 uncultured Sandaracinus sp.
CCTCGGCGATCTTCACCGCGTCGTTCGCGCACTCCGGCAGGTCGTTTTGCTCGCCCGGGTAGTCCGAGATGCCGACGCTCAGCACCCACACCCGGCTGCCCCCCTGCGTCCGCGGCATCGAGGGCGGGGACGGCGGCACCACACCGCCCTGATCGGCCGGCACCGGGAGCGCGCCCGGGCCCCCGACCACGAGCGCGTAGGCCCCGCGCTCGCCCGGTCGGTAGCTGGTGACGAGCACGCGGTGCTCTCCGGTCTCCGTGACCGCATAGTCGAGACCGGCGTTCAGGTTGCCGGGCGCGAGGTCGTCGTTGTCCTGTTGCGGCCCCGTCGGCGGCCGGACGATCAGGTAGCTGTCGAACTCCGACGAGCGCGCCTCGAGGTGAACGGTGGTGCCCGCCGTCCAGGTGAAGGTGTGGGTGTCGGCGTACTCACCGCTCGAGAGCTGCGCGTCCCCCGGCGCGAGGGTGCCCTCCATCGTGCTCTCGCCCCGCTCCGGACCTGCAGCATCGACGGCCGAGGTCGCGCCCCCGGCCCGCTGGACCTCGAGCGTGTACGGACCCGCGAGGCCCGAACGGTACGCGGTCGCGAACACCTGGTACGCGCCGGCCGTGGCCGCGGGGATACGGACGAGCGAATCGAGCCCGCCTCCGCCGTCGTCGTCCTCCCACGACGCGCCGCCGGGTCCCCTCACCATCAGGTACGCATCGAAGGCCTCCGAGCGGAGGCGCACCTCGACCGCGCCCGCGCCCTCGTCGAGCGCCACGTCGTACACATCGACGCTCTCCCCGGTGACGAGCCGCGCATCGGCCGGGTCGAGGGTGCCGGCCTGACGGTCCCCCGCGTGCAGCGCGGGGGCCACCGCGACGTAGGGCTGCGCTCCCGGGTCGTGATGGGTGCGCGCCGACAGCACCGCCACGGGGGCTTCGGCGGGGGCCGCCGGGAGCTGCTCGACGTGGAGGTGATAGGTGCCGCGGGCATCCGCGTGGAAGCTCGTGACCTGGATCTTCAGCGCGCCGCCCTCGGCGCTGACGACCTCGAGCTCGGACCGGGTCCGGTCTCCCCCAGCGTCATCGTTCGAGAGCGGTGCGCCACGCGGCGGGGTGACCTCGAGGACGGGATCGAACGTGCTCGAGGTCACCGTGATCCGGACCCGCGCGCCCGGCGTCACCGGCAGGTCGTGGCGATCCATGAACGCCCGACCGCCGCGCGCGTCCGTGGGCTCGAGGTGTCCATCGACGTCGAGCAGGACGCCGGGCGGAAGTGCGGTCGCAGGCAGCGGCGCCGGCACCACCGGCGGAGGCGCGGATGCCCCCGAGAAAGCCTGCAGACAGCAGCCCGACAGGAGCACCGCGAGGGCCGGTCGGAGAGTTCGCGCGTTCGCCATGACGCATCCTACGCTCCCCTGGGGCGGACCTCATCCCGGCGTGCGCCGTCGTTCGTTCCGACGCACCTGGGGTCTTCGCACCCCAGCGCCGGCGGGGGACCCGCGTCCCCGGCAACTCGGAGGCGGAGGGGCATCTCGACCCCGGCGCGGATGTGGGCGACGGCCCTGCACGACCCTCCTTTTCGCATCGATTCTCCAATGATCTCAGCATGATCGACGCTGCCGTGCGGCGGCATGAGCGTTGCGTAGGGGGAGTTCGTCGGGGCCGCGTCGGCTCCGGAGGCCTCGAGAGATGCGCACCCACCCCACCGTCGTTCTCCTCCTGCTCGCCCTTCACCTCGGGGGCTGTGTCGCGAACGCGCTGACCTCGGGCGACCCCGACGAAGGGGACGCGAACGAACCGCTCGGCGATGGGGACCTCGGCGTCTCGGGCGACCGCCTGAGCGTCGGCTCGGCGGTGTCGAGCCGCTGCAGCACGACCTCCGTGCGCGCCCTGAGCCTTCAGCTGATCGAGGAGCTCAACTGCATCCGGCCCGGGAGCATGAGCCGCATCGACGACATCGCGGGGCTCTCGCTCTCGGAGGCCGCGTTCCCGTACCTCCAGAGCGAGGCCGCGGCGGGCCTGCGTCGGGCGATCGCGAGGCGGGGTGGCACGCTCGAGCTGAACTCCGGGCTGCGGACGTTGCCTCAGCAGTACCTGCTCTACCGCTGGTCGGTGACGGGGCGCTGCGGCATCGGCATCGCGGCCGCGCCTGGCCGCAGCAACCACCAGTCGGGGCTCGCGGTGGACGTCGACAACTACGGTTCGTGGCGCAGCACCCTGCAGTCGGTCGGATTCCGATGGTTCGGCTCCGGCGACGAGGTGCACTTCGACTTCCAGGGGGGCACCGACATCCGCAACCTCTCGGTGCTGGCCTTCCAGCGCCTGTGGAACCGGGCTCACCCCGAGGACCGGATCGCCGCGGACGGCGACTACGGGCCCGCCACCGAGAGCCGGCTCGCACGCGCGCCGAGCGAAGGCTTCGCGACCGGTACGACGTGCGGCGGCTCGTCCGCCGGCCCGAGCACGCCGAGCACGCCGACCGCCCCCCCGACGCCCAGCGAACCGACGGTCCTGCCGGGACTCTTCGCGACGTGGACGCGCCTGTCCTCGGGCCTCTACTCGTTCGACATTCGGGCCCCCGAGAGCGTCACGAAGGTCGAGCTGCTGGTGGGCGGATACCAGATCGGGAGCGCGACCCGCGTCGGCGAAGGATTCACGGTCGACTATCGCTTCATGTACGAGCGCGAGTCGCGCAGCTTCGAGGTCCGCGGCTTGAACGGCGCGGGGACGCTCGTCGCGCGCGGGAGCGGCTCGATCGATTCGGTGCCCGGCGTCGCCGTGTTCGTGCGGCCCTTCGGGGATCAGACCTGGGAGATCGGACTCGAGCGCGCGCCCTCCGGCGTCGCCTCGATCGAGGCCAGCGTGGATGGCTTCGCCCTCACGGACGGAGTGAGCGGGACCACCCGCAGCCCGCGCCTCGCCGTGCGCACGGTCATCAACCGCGTGGGGGAGCGCACGTTCCGGGTCGCCACCTATGGCCGCGACGGCGCGGCCCGCGGGACCCTGACCCGCCCGGTCATCCTTCGCTGAACGTCATCCGGCCGAGGGTGCCTCGAAGATCCGGTCGAGGAGCGCGCGATCGGCCTGGATCGACGTGCGCTGCATGTAGAAGCGCAGCCCTCGTTCGCCCCCGAGTTCCTCTCCGCCGCCGGCCCGCCCGGGCCCGCCGTGGATGCACGAGGGCAACACCATCCCCGGGGGGATCGACTGGTCGGCCACCTTGCTCGAACAGAGCAGCACCCGCCCGTGCCAGGGCGCCACCCCGAGGACCAGCGCCCGCACCATCGCGCGGTCGTCCCCGTAGAGCGAGCAGACCAGCCCACCCTCCCCGCGCGCGACCAGCGCCACGGCCTCGGAGACGTCGTCGTAAGGCATCAGCGTCGCGACGGGTCCGAACACCTCGTGCGCATGCACGGCGGCCGCCTGGGCCGGGGCCTCGGCCCGGAGCAGGACGACGCCCGCGAAGTACCCTCGGCCCTCGGTCGTGCCCAGCGTCTCGACCTCCGTCGGCGAGCCGAACACGATCCGCGCGCCCGACGCCACGAGCTTCTCGATGCCCGCGCGGTAGTCGTCCCGCTGCTGCCGCGTCGCGAGCGGGCCCATGCGAACGTCGTCGCGCGACGGGTCGCCCACGCGGACCGCCGAGACAAGCTCGACGAGGTCCTCCTGCACGCGGTCGAGGAGCGCGCGCGGCACGAACACGCGGCGCGTCGCGGTGCACTTCTGCCCGGTCTTCTGCGTGATCTCGCGCGAGAGGTCGCGGAGGAAGGTCTGATAGACGTCGGAGCCGGCCTCGACGTCCGGCGCGAGGACCGCGCTGTTGAGCGAGTCGGCCTCGATGTTCACGCGGACCGAGCGCTCGACGACCGCCCGGCTGCGGCGGAGCTTCGCGCCGGTGTCGGCCGA
>CAIKNO010000340.1 GCA_903828805.1 uncultured Sandaracinus sp.
AGGTGGTCGGCGAGGCGTGCCGCGGCTGCATCGAGCGCCGCGGGCGACCGCGCGCTCAGACGCAACAGATGCAACCGTTCGCCCGGGTCGGCGGGCCGCGGCCGGGACGGGGCCTCCTCGAGCACCACGTGCACGTTCGTGCCTCCGACGCCGAGCGAGTTGATCGCGGCCCGTCGCGGATGGCGCCCACGCGTCCATGGCGTGAGCTGGTCGTTCACGACGAAGGGCGAACCTTCGAGCTCGAGCGCCGGGTTCGGGGTCTCGAAGTTCAACGTCGGAGGGACGGCCCGGTGGTGCAGCGAGAGGGCGACCTTGATCAACCCCACCACGCCGGCCGCGGTGTCGAGATGTCCGATGGCGCTCTTGACGGAGGTCAGCCGACAGAAGCCCGTCCGGTCGGTGTGGGCTCGAAAGGCCCGGGTCAGGGCCGCGACCTCGATCGGGTCCCCCAGCCGCGTCCCGGTGCCGTGGCACTCGATGTGGTCGATCGTGTCGGGGGACACGTCGGCCACCGCATAGGCCTCCGCCATGCAGCGTGCCTGGCCGTCCACGCTCGGTGCGAGGTAGTCCACCTTCGCGGCGCCGTCGTTGTTCGACGCGCTCCCCTTGAGCACGGCCCAGACGTGGTCTCCGTCGCGCAGCGCATCCGCGAGCCGCCGGAGCACCACGACCCCGGCGCCGCTGCCGAAGACCGTGCCGCTGGCCCCGCCGTCGAAGGGCCTGCAATGGCCGTCCTCGGAGAGCACCTCGCCCTCGTGGTGCAGGTAGCCGCGCCGGTGGGGCAGTTCGATGGTCACGCCGCCGGCGAGCGCGAAGTCCACCTCGTGCGCGAGGAGCGATTGAGAGGCGACGTGCACCGCGGTGAGCGAGCTCGAACAGGCGCTCTGCACCGCCATGGAGGGCCCTTCGAGGTTCAGCAGATAGCTGACCCGCGTCGGCAAGAAGTCCTTGTCGTTGCCGGTGTGTCGAAGGAGAAAGAGCCCCACTTCGCGCACGAGCTCGGCGTTCGAACTCACGTGGTTCGCGTAGTAGGTGCCGGTCCCGCATCCTGCCCAGACTCCGACGGGGCCCGCGAACGTGCCGGGCGCGTGCGCCGCGTTCTCGAGGGCCTCCCAGGCGACCTCCAGGAACTGGCGATGTTGAGGGTCCATGATCGCGGCATCCCGCGGCCCGAACCCGAAGAACTCGCCATCGAACCGGTCCATGCCTTCGAGCGGCGCGCCGGCCCTCACGTAGTTCGGCTGGGACATCACCTCGGGTGACTCGCCGGCCTCGAGGAGCTCGTCCTCGGTGTAGGTCCGGACGGCCTCGACTCCGTCGCGGAGCCGTGTCCAGAACGTCGCGAGGTCCCGGGCCCCCGGCACGCGGACGGCCATGCCGACGATCGCGATGTCGCCGGGCATGCCTGTCTCGCCCTCGGGGGTCATTGCGGCCGCCATGTCGAGTCGTCCTTTCGTCGGCGCGGAGCCACGTCCTCGTCGTCGAGGAACCTCCGCGCACGCCGAGGAGGTCGGCACGGCGAGGGGCGTCACAATCCGCCCCCGGAGAGGGAGCGTGCGCGGTGCGCGCCGCGTTCACGGGCCGCGTCGACGCCCTGGCGCGGGGCGCTCGCACGCGGGCCCCCCGCCGTGGATTGTCGTGCCTTCGGGCGGGTCGATGGCCTCCCCCGAGGTCCCCTTGCGCATCGCGTATCTCGTCAACCAATACCCCGCCATCAGCCACACGTTCATCCGCCGCGAGATCGCCGCGCTCGAGGACCTCGGTGCAGACGTGGTTCGCTTCAGCGTCCGGCGCGCGGCGGACGGCGTGGTCGATCCCGACGATCTGCGGGAGCGCGCGCGCACCCAGGTGCTCCTCGACGCCGATCTCGCGGCATGGGCCCGCGCCCTTCGACGCGCCGTGCTCGAGCAGCCGCGCGGCCTCTGGCGGGCGGCCCGGACGGCGGCGGCGTGGGGGTTCGGCAGCGATCGCGGGCGATGGCAGCACGCCGCGTACCTGGCCGAGGCGTGTCTCCTCGCGGACGGGCTCGCGCGCGCGCGCGTCACCCACGTGCACGCGCATTTCGGCACGAATCCCGCGGCGGTGGTCGTGCTCGCGCGGCTCCTCGGGGGGCCGCCGTGCTCGTTCACCGTGCATGGACCCGAGGAGTTCGACCGGCCCGAGGCGCTGTCACTGCGCTCGAAGATCGACGCGTCGCGCTTCGTCGTCGCGATCTCCAGCTTCGCCCGGAGTCAGCTGTGGCGGCAGCTTCCCCCGACGGAGTGGTCGAAGGTGCACGTCGTTCGTTGCGGTCTCGATGGCGCGGCCCTCGAGGCGGTGCCGGAGCCGGTCCCCGACGTCCCGCGCCTCTGTTGCGTCGGCCGACTCGATCCGCAGAAGGGCCACGCCCTGCTGCTCGAGGCGGTCGGTCGTCTGGTGGCCGATGGCGTGCCCGTCGAGCTGGTGCTCGTGGGGGATGGACCGATGCGCGGTGTGCTCGAGGGGATCATCGCCACGCAGGGCCTCGCCGAGCACGTGTCGATCACGGGGTGGGCCACCGGGGCGCAGGTCCGTCGGGAACTCGCGTCGTCGCGCGCGATGGTGCTGCCGAGCTTCGCCGAGGGGCTGCCCGTCGTGATCATGGAGGCGCTCGCGCTCGGCCGTCCGGTGGTGAGCACCTCCATCGCCGGGATCCCCGAGCTCGTCGTGCCGGGGGAGTCGGGCTGGCTCGTGCCCGCGGGGAGCGTCGAAGCGCTCGGCGAGGCCCTGCGCGCGTGTCTCTCCGCGGATGTCGGGACGCTCACGCGGATGGGGCGTGCAGGACGCGCGAAGGTCCGCGCGCAGCACGACGTGCGCAGGTCGGCGGCCCAGCTCTTCGACCTCATCGCGGGGGAGCCCATGCCCGTGGTCGACGCGCGCACGCTGGCCACCGCGGCGGAGTGATGACCGCGGCGGAATGAGAACGGCGCCGTACGGACGACGGCTGCGGAAGGACCACCACCAGGCGGACCTTCGGGCCCGCCGCGCGTTCACCCGCCTGGCGCGCGCGGGCCCACCACCCGCACGGGGACGCCGCGGCTCGGACCCATGGCGATGTTCCTTCGGACGGGCACGTCGGGGGTCGCGTCGACGGGCTCGAAGTCCCACCCCGTCACGAGCGCTGCGAGCACGAGCTTCGACTCGTGGTCGCTGAACGCCGCGCCGATGCAGCGCCGGTGTCCGCCGCCGAAGGGCAGGTGCTCGAAGGGACCGAATTTTCGCTCGAGGAAGCGCTCGGGGCGGAACACCTCGGGCTCGGGGTAGAGCGTGGGATCGCGGTGGATCGAGCCTATCGCGACCGCGACCGTCATCCCGGGCTCGAGCCGATGGTCCATGAAATCCATGGGCATGCGGAGCACACGCAGCACGTCGGTGACGACCGGTCGGAGGCGCTGGGTCTCCTTCACGACCGCGTCGAGGTACGGGAGCCGCGCGACGGCATCGGGGTCGGGTCGCGGTCCGAGCGGATCGAGCTCGGCCCGGAGCCGGGCGAGCACCGCCGGTGCACGGAGCAGCTCGTGCAGCGCCCACGCCAGCGTGATCGACGTGGTCTCGTGCCCCGCGATCACCAGCGTCAGCAGGTGGCTCTGGATCTCCGCGTCCTCCATCGGGGAATCGTCGTCGTGTCGGGCATCGACCAGCATCCCGAGGATGTGCTCGGCTCCGTCGTTCGCCTCGCGGTGCGCGCGCGCGCGCGCATCGACGAAGGCGGCGTAGCGACGTTGCCCCTCGAGGAAACGACGGTAGGGGGGGAACCACGGGCGCTGGAAGGTCCGGGTGAACACGAGGGCCGGGTGGAGGCCTCCGAGCGCGCCCTCGACGAGGTCGACGGCCTCGCTGCGCTCGGGCCCTCGACCGACTCCGAAGATCGTCCTGAGGATGACGTGGAGGGAGATCGTCGTCGTCAGGTCGTGGGCACGGAGCTCGAGGCCCGGACTCAGCCGTGCGGTGGCGGCCTCCACCTCGTCGCGCATGGCCTCGCCGTAGGCCCGCATCCGTGCGCCATGGAACGGAGGCGTGAGCAGCTTGCGCCCGCGCCGATGTGATTCGCCGCTGGCGACGAGCAGGGAGCCGTCTCCGAGGAGGGGGGCGAGGGCCGTCACCCCGAACGGAGCGAACATGTCCGGGTCGGCGGTGAAGACCTGTCGCGCGGCCTCGGGCGTGGTGCCCATGACGACCGGACCGTTGAGCGAGGGGATCAGGAAGACGTCCCCGTACGTCGCGCGCCACGTGTCGAGCCATTCGAACGGGCGCGTCGCGAACCGGTAGGTCTGGAGCGGGGCGAACCGTGGGCCGCGCGGCAGCGTGGGCATGGACAAGAGGGCCTCGTCGGGGCTCGGGGCTCGAGCGTCGGGAGCGTGCGGCAACGCGCGCCGGATGACCAGAGGCCTCGCGTCGCCAGCGTGTGGCCACGTCGTTCATGCGTCGGCCGCGGCGTGCCGGGCCCGGGGGGCGAGGACCCATCCTGCGAGCGTCGATGCGGCGGCGAGGCCGGCCGCGCCGAGGTAGGCGCCCGACGCGTACCGC